>NZ_JBFRGE010000067.1:0-35913 GCF_052115185.1 Paenibacillus sp. 2TAB19
AATAAATAATATGATATTTCCCCATACTCTCTCATTACAGAATGAGTAAAAGGAGAATAAGTTAATATCATAAGTCCTATTGATAAAATAACAGTACTCAAAGAATTCCAACCAACTAAATAATCTCTTTTTACAAAAAGTACACTAATGAACATTGTTACTGAAATAATAACTAGGGAAGCGCCTAATATTACATCCAATATTCCAAGTTTCATATATCCTTGACTTAATACTTGAAACTCTCCAACAGCAACTTGGCCCCGTATACCTAATAAATCTTCACTTGTTGCCAAGCGAAGGTATATACTCGCATTTTTCTCATCATGATTTATTGGCAGCAAAACTTCATTTTTGTTATATGAATAATTTCTATATGACGAGAACACTTCTTTCTTGTTGATATAAATAAGTGCATCTTTGGCGACCAATTGATTTATAAGCAATGCAGATCTGTTATCATTGCGATCAGGCAAATCAAGCCTTAACCATGCGGTCTTGATCCCTTCAGGTATATCAGGCAAATCATCTTCATATGAAACAGGAAACCACCCCTCTGCCTGTTCGTCGGACATAATGTCCTCTATGGTAGCGTCGGGGTTGATTTCCCATTTCATTTCCCATTCGTTAATGTAGATGGTGTCGTTGTCTTCTGAGTTGGCTTGCGCATGGGTCGGTTGAACTAGAACGGATGAGAACATTGCGAATACGAATGCGATAATTACAGTATATTTGAGCAAACCCTTCATACATACACCTCAGAAAGTCGATAATAGATTGCTACTTCTCTACTAGAGTTCGACAATCTTCGGCAATGACCTTCTAGCAATTCCTTAATTTATGAAAAATATTTAATTATAGCTCCACGTATTTGTCATGATGAATGAAGTAAAGTCCCGCTTCCTTGGCCGTAAAGCCGAAGGTTTCCGTCCATTCGGTCTCATAGGCCTTCACTTGGTTTCGATAAAATTCGACAAATTGCTTCTCATTCTCTAAAGCGAACTGGTCTGTCTTAAAATCCACAATAACCCAGCCATCTAGTTCCTCGAAGACAAGATCAATCACTCCACGGATCAGCCTCTCCCGGCCGTCTTGCTCCCGCTTAATCATGAATGAATATTCGAAGTGCCTTTGAATAGCTCGCTCACTGCGTTTCCACAGGTCACTAGTGATTACTCTTTCTATAGCTGCCATTGCACGTCCGCGCCATTCCAGCTTAAGCCCCTCTTGCTCGGCAACGAGCTCGCAGTAATCTGGCAGCAGCTCAGCCTGGAGTCCTTCACCAAGCGCTTGTAAGCAGCGGTGAACCGTGCTGCCAAATGCCACGCCCCCGCCGTCTGTAGGCCTAGGCAGAGAACCTACGCCTTCTCCTTTGGCAAGCGAAGTAACACTCGTCACTTCATAGGTCGCCTCTGACGCGGCAGCAGCATAAGCTTGCCACTTAACAACAGCTCCCACTACATCTTCATCAGGACTGGATATAAGTGAAGGCGCTGTAACGGGCTTGAAAGGTTCATCTTCCAGCTCTTGCTGGCCGCTAAGCGAACTGCCAAGCAGACTCCATGGATCGATGGCAGGACGTACAGGATAACGGCTTATAATAAGCAGTTGCTTCGCTCTCGTCGCAGCTACATACAATAAGCGGTCAGTCTCGGCATGCATGAACGTCCGCTCACGCTCGGAAAGCCGTTCCCAATCCACCGGTTCACCGATTACTTCCATGTGATTGCTGTCCTTCGGACGAGATATCGTGAAGTAGCCTTGCGGAGGCTCAGACAGACGATCAATATGCTCCTTCGCGTCGTGGCTATTGTCCCCGCAAGGCGATGCGAGAAAGACGACCGGAGCTTCAAGTCCCTTCGCACGGTGCACATTCATAATACGTACCGCTTCTCCGCTGCCTGCGAATAAGCTCGTTCCTTCCATTCCGCGCGATTCCGTTAACCTCTGCAGGTGGCTTGTCAGTGAACTCCAATCCGATGCCGTCTCCGAATCAGCCCTTACCGTCTCAAGCAGCTTAAGAAGTGTGCCGCTTCGCAGTGCCCCTGTCTGACCTATTGCAGATAGCGGCAACAATCCTAGATCATGAACAATATGGGTCAATGCTGCTAACGCAGGCAGTTCGCGAACAACAGCAGTGTATTCACGCAGCTTAAGCAAAGCAGCTAGAACCGGCTTTGCATCATCACTCAACTGATCTTCCACAGCCTTCGTGTAGATCGAGATCGAGCCCGCTTCCTTGCGAAAATGGTACAAGCTGTTGTCACTCACTCCATACAACATGCCCCTCAAGACAGCTAGCAGCGGAATGCGGTTCGAGCTATCACCGACTGCTTGCACAAGCTGATATAGCATATAGATTTCTTCATAGAGAACTTCGCTGCCCGAAGTATAGGCAGCCACTCCGTATTGCTCTAGCTTCGCTGCGTATAGATTAATAAACTGCTTATGCTTCAGTAAAATCATGAAGTCGCCTGGGACAGCAGGCCGCAGCAGCGGATTTCCATTGCTATCCTTCTCTTGAATAGTAAGCTCTCCAGTACAAGCTCTTGCAATATATCTAGCGATACGGTCAGCGTCCTCTTCCGCTATAACCGCTTTGCGGTCATAATCAACCTTCGGAATCGTAATTGTGTATACGCCATGAGCTGCCCCTTTGCCCTTTGGATTAGGCTGCTGCGTTAGCATTGGAGCGAAGGCAGCCTGAGTATCGGAAGGCTGCTGGACCTTGGCGAACTTGCTCTCGAACGCATAGTTCACATAGTTACCAATACTTTGTATGGAGCGGAAGTTCCGCGTTAACTGCAGCACCTCTCCGCTCAAAGCTACTCTTTCCTTCACGAAGTTATAGGTTGATATATCTGCTCTCCGGAACCGATAGATTGACTGCTTCGGATCGCCGACAATGAATAAGGAGCCGGGACGGGGCAACTGACGTCTCCAATCTGACTCCTTCGGATCGCTTCCTGTTAGTAGAAGCATCATCTCAGCTTGGATGGGATCGGTATCTTGGAATTCGTCCACGAACAACCGTGTATATCTTGCCGCAAAGTACGCCCGCACCTCGTTATGCTCACGCAACAAGGCAGAGGTCTGCATCAGCAAGTCCTGAAAGTTCAGCTTTCCTTCGGCAGCGCGTCTCTCCCCGCAATACTTCACAGCCGGTTGAACGAAAGAGATGAGCTTCGGGTGCATATACGATCTCCAGCGGCCAAGAAATGGCCACAGCACTTTGATCTGCCAATCATGGAACTGCCCCAGCAGCATCTTCGCAGTATCCTTATCATGCCACTTCTTCTGGGTTATCTTGAGCTCCTTATCGAACTGCTTGGCGAGCGTCAATACGTTCATTTCTTGATCCATTGAGCTTAGCAGTCGCAACTTGGTTGCTTGCTGGATTAGCTTCTGCAGCTCATCATAACCGCCGACCGGTGCGTTAGAAGGGATATGTTGGTACGCCTCATCCAGCAGGGGGAATAGAGAGAGACGAATCAGATCAAAGTCCGGTCGCCGTACAGGTTGAACATGAATGTGAATATCCTCGTATTGAGACACTCGATGATAAGCAGCGCGCAAATCCTCTACATGAACCAAGTGCTCTGCGAGCTCATCGATTAACCGCTCATTCCCTTGCTCCCGCAGCATAACCAAATAATCGTCCCAGCAGTTGTCTCTGAACTGTTGGTCCTCCTCCTGCTCCATCTCGCGGAAGGAGGGATCAAGCTTCGCTTCAATCGGCCGCTCCCGAAGCAGCTTCCCGCAAAAGGCGTGAATGGTACCGATAAATCCCTCATGAAGTCGAACCATTGCCTGCTCCAGCCGTTGCTTCTCCGCTTCATCCTTGCTTGCTCGCAGCTCCTGCTCCAGCTTCATTCGGAAGCGGCTGGCCAGCTCCGATGCCGCCTTGTTCGTGAACGTTATTGCAGCAATCTGTTGCACTTCAGCGCTGCCTGACTTGATGAGCGCAAGCATACGGCCGACAACAGATGTCGTCTTCCCTGATCCGGCACCCGCCTCAATGAGCATATTAACGTCCAGGTCGCTAGCTATACGCTCGCGTGCGCGCCCATCGTCATCCACCTGCTGCTTAAGCATGACCGTTCACCTCCGTAATCGATCTTAGGCGCTCTTCATTCGCCTCATGCAGCCTCTTATCCTTGAATACTACCGCATGATTCCCGCATACCTCACGATAATCGCACCACTTGCAATGTTCAGGGTTAGCGGTAGGCGGAAACACGCCTTGGCTGATTGCTTCTATGACAGAGCTGACGAGCGCCGACAGTTCCTCTCTGCGGTTGTCGGTTTGTTCACGAATCGCTTCCTCTCCCAAGCCCTTGACCGTAGGAAAATAATAGGAGGAGGTGACGACAACAGCGTCCTTATCCAGTCCTGATTGCCGCAGCAATTGTTGTGCGGCTACGCCGTACAAAGCTAGCTGCACCTGCGTGCCTCCTGCAAAGTATACGTCTTCCTTGTACTTCTTCGGACTTCCTGTCTTGTAGTCGTAAATCTTATATTGATGCGGAGCGATCTGATCGACTCTATCGATGAACCCTTTCACAGGCATCCGCAATCCATCTGACAATTCTACCTGCAGAGGCTCACCGTTCTCATGAAGCGGAAGCTCGAACCATATAGGCATCGAGGAACGTTCAAGCTCACTCGCATAGAAAATTTCGGTATCCTGCCGAATACTTTCGCATTCCTTGTTATACACCGAAGTGCTTGGTGCCGGGATTAGCTCTGCATATTCATGAAGCGTCTCATCTGTTATGCGCGCAAGAAGCAATCGATCATGCTTTGGCGTAGACATCCCCTCTGCCAGCCCCCCAGAAGAAGCGGCCTGCAAGTAACGATCATAGATGGCGTGAAGGAGAGATCCCCTCTGCATCGCATCGAGCCATTGCGAGCGATCGAACTCGAATACCTGACTCGCACGGATTCCTAACACCTCTTGATAAAAGTATTGAAGAGGACAACGAGCGAACAGCTCTAGCCGGCTTGCACTCAAATGCGGTCTTGCCTCGTTATATGCTGCGATGGCCTCGCCGCCTGCTATGTTAATCATGCCGTCGTATGCCGACAACGACAGCCCTGTCTGTCTCGCTGCATTAGCGTGAGCCCCATCTGCCAAGTTAGGGTATAGTCGCAGCAGCGCTTCGTCCCCATCTCTGAGCTGCCCGTTCGGCGCAATCAGATGTGTCAGCATCGCATCTATACCATCCAAAGAATACGGGACTGCCGATGATCCGAAATAACGATCCATCTCGCCCATAAATTGATGCAGCGAATCATAGTCAGCTTCCCTCTCGCCGCTGAATAACCGGTAGATCTGCAGAAGCTCGAACGCCGGGTATTGCTCCGTGTTCCCCGTTATATCATAGGAGCTGTAGCTGCAATAGCAGTTCCCCTTCATGAAGCCAAAGCGGCTGTTCCTATCAGAAAGCTTAAGCTTCGTCCGAAGGTCGCTAGTCATCAGGCTTCCGCCTATACGCTCGCGCTCGAGGTCGAGGAGGATGGGGTGCTGTCGACTCTTTATCGCCCAGCTCTTCTCTGTCATTCCAACGATGAACGTATGCTTCCGGCCGCTTTGTCCCCCATCGGATAGCGACGTCACATGCACCGCTCCCGGCTCATGAATGGACGTTACAGAAGTTCGCAGCCCGCCTAACCCATCTCTGATGAATGAAATTGCTAGTTGAAGCGTGAGCACAGTCTGCTGGTCGCCCGCGCCCTGCATAAACGTTAGCAATTGTTTCATTCCGCCGAGTGCTTCCCTATCGTCCCCATTCCTAGCGATTGCATAGCTATCCGCAAAAGCAATTAATTCCTTAAGGAGAACGGCAGGCGCTACATGCGGCGTATCAGGCAGCCCTTTGAACAGCTTACCGAAGAAAACGTCCAACTGCCCCCAAATAGCGGCAGTCTTCTTCATACTCTCCAAGCTATCGTCAGCTTCATCCATCTCACTGCATCGATCTGCATAACCCTTGGCGAACTTCGCTGCGAGCTGATAACGATCGCGACCCCAGCCGATTCCCGCGCCTTCTAGCTGGCGTATGATGGGTGCCGACGAAATATCACTCGCATCATCAACCCCAATTGAAATAATTCGCCGCTTCAATGCCTTAACGATAAAATCGACGTTATAGTTCGATTCTAGAAAGCCAAGATAAGTCTCTGCCGCTTTACCGATATTGCAAAAAGAGATCGGCAGACCTCCAGAGAACGTACACTTCACGCCATACAAGCGTGAGATCGAATAGATCGCGCCGGTAAATGCCTCGACATCAGACAATATAATTTCTGTCTGATCCCAAGCCGCCTGCTTCTGCGCCATCGTTCGGAACACGCCTCTTACCTCTGCCAGCGGTCCGGCTGCATGCCGGAAAGCGACTGAAGCCATTGGCAACGACTGATCGCCTTCCAGCCATCCAATTGCCCGATCTACCCTACATAGTCGATCAGCCTCCGTCAGACTTTCAAGCATCTCACGATGTACGGCAGGCCATCCGTCAGTAGGACCCGTCACAATCCACTCTTGACGCTTCGGCAGCTTGCGTACATAAGGCAACAGACCAGCAAAGTCGCTAAGTCGATGCACGATTAAATATTGCTCATAGCGATCAAGCAGCCTTTGAACGCAGTCCCCCTTCGCCTTGGATTCGAAGTGCGAAGGCCATACGTCGCGTGCTTGCAAACCCGCATCGCGCAGTTCTGCAATACCGTCCGCGAATACACGCACGACACCCGGGGTAATATTAATTCCGCGCAGATAGGCATCTCCCGCAGCGTTCGCCTGTACAAGCAGCTTATGAACAATCCAGTAAACCTCTTCGCGGCCTATATATCGAATGCGATGCTGGGCCAGCGTCAATTCAGTCAGTTGAAGCACCCATGATGTCATCGTCCGAATGTCCGTATGCAAAGCGGCCCCGTAATCACGAACGACTCTCTCGATTAGCATGTGACCTTCCGCATGACTCTGAACGAGCAAGATTTTCCTTTGGAGCGGATTGCTCCCTATGCACCCGTATAGCTGCTCAAGCTGTAGGCCCGCTGTCATCGCTATGCTTCGACCTCCTACTGTCATTCCACTTTTTCTCAATTATAAACGTTCGAACTGACAACAGGGTGTCACGAACTCCAAAAAAAACAGCTTCTTCAGAAATAATTTCTGAAGAAGCCGCTCATTCAAATCCCTATGAAATGAGTTTGCGCTTAATCGTCACCTTACGAAGCATCAAGTAACCGGCGCCGTATAGAAGAGCAATCACGCATAACGCGAGTAGGACAACAACGAAAATACTTGCACGCTCGATATCGAAGGTGGACTGCAAAAGCGAGCCTACCCAGTCGGAGGAAAGCACTGCTTCCATTGCGAGCACAGGCAGCAAGGCAAACAAACATAACACGGTTGCGAGCTTCCAATTAAACCGATAGAAGCATGATCCGATTAACCAGCCGCTGCCGAAGTAAGCAATGAAATTGAAAAAGTACTCCAAAAAAATCCACCACGGCTGCGAGGCATCGATGAACAAATACGGACTGTTAAAGGTAATCTCCCAATCATACCGATCGTAAACCCATTTCTCAATAGGACGGCCGAGTGTCATAATGACCGCGGAGATTGCCGAATAAACAGCTATAAAGCCGCTTGCTCCCCATATAAAATATTTTCTCGTCACGCCGTTGGCGACAAAGCCCGCAATCGACAGCGGTGTCAACATAATGCCGATGACGAGTAGAAATATGCGAGGCGAGGTGGATGCTCCCTCCCATATGGCTTGCGCATCAATATCGTTCCCGGCAAGCGCAGAAGCATTATTAATAATCTCAATGACCACATACATGCATATGAAAATAACCCAGTAGATGCTAAGCGACCATCGGTAGGCATGCATTAATTTGAGCGCTACGTTAATCGCTGGATGCCTTCTCTTCCGATTCATTGCTCATCGCCCCTTCGTTTCGTCATATGGACAAACAAATCTTGCAGCGATACCGGCCCCAGATCAAGACCTTCTGCGATCGCCCGCCCTCTCTCCGCCTCGTTCAACACGCCGAAAACCGTTACGGATTTCGTTCTGCCTAGCTTCTGCTCGCCAAGCACGGTCATGCCGTTCACGAATCGGTCCACGCTTTCAGCCGGTCCCGTCACAGCCGTTCCCTTCGCCCGCAGCGTCTCCGTTTCCTCATGCACGATAAGCTTGCCATGGTCAAGAATCAGCACCTCTTCGAACAGCGAAGCCACCTCTTCAATGAGATGAGTGGATACAATAATCGTGCGCGGATGAGCCATGTAGTCGTTCAGAAGCTGTTCGTAGAACATGTAACGTGACGGCGCATCCATCCCGAGATAGGCTTCGTCGAATATCGTAACCGGAGCTCGGCTTGCAAGACCGATCGTGACGCCGAGAGCAGACTTCATGCCGCGCGAGAGCTCCATGGCCTTCTTCTTCATCGGCAGATCATACGACGCAGCGAGCTTACGCGCGTACTCGTCATCCCAATTCGGCCAGCAGCTTGCCGCAAGCTCGAGTGCATCGCGTACGCTGAATGCGTCGCTTATATGGCCGCTTTCTTGAATGAAGCACACCTGCTCCATTATTTTCGCGTTTTCGAAAGGCGCCTCGCCGTCGATCGCAACCGAACCGGCCGTCTGGAAGCGGAAGGAAGCGAGAATGGACAGCAGACTTGTTTTCCCCGAGCCGTTGCGCCCCAGTAAGCCGTATATTTTACCCCCGTCGAGCTTGAACGTCAGGTCGTGCAGCGCGGTGAACCTCCCATAACGCAATTGCAGCTTATTCACCTCTATGCTTAATGTCATGCCTCATCCCTCCCCTTCACAGATTCGATTCGTTTAATAATGTCGCTCACCGGCACACCGATTTTATCCGCTTCGGCCAGCATCTTGTCGACAACCTCCTCGAAGAACACATCTCTTCGCTGAACGAGCAGCGACTGTCTTGCCTCTCCGCTCACGAACATCCCAATCCCTCTCTTCTTATACAATATCCCTTCGTCAGTAAGCAATTGAAAACCCTTCGCAGCCGTTGCTGGGTTAATCCGGTAAAACGAGGCATATTGGTTAGTAGACATGACTTGTTCGTCCTCTTGCAGAACGCCGCTTATGATGTCCTCTTTGATCTTATCCGCGATTTGTTGGTAGATGGGGCTACGATCGTCGAACACGCTATCACCTCTTTGCTTATGTGGTTCATTAGTTATGTAACTAACCATACAACCATTCCGATTCCTTGTCAAACCCCATTTTGCAGAACTCGTCCAACTCCTCCAACGAAAAAGAGGCCGTTCCCCTTATTTCATTGGAAACAGCCTCTGTCGAACAATTATATAACCTCTTTACGCCGCATCGTTCCGTATAACAACGACAGACATAATACGATTAATGCAACCATAACCGCAATCGCAACAAACGGATAAAGGACCGGGAGACCGAATACATTTATCGTCGAGAAGTCCATGAATAGTACCTCTACCGCCATTACTTTCGTCATGCTGAATTGCAGGATGGAGGTTAACCATGTAATATCGATTTTTAGAATGTTCACAATAACGATGGGCAGCGCGAACAAGGTGCCGGATATCAAGAATGACAACATCGTATGCCGGCACAGCGCCGATACGAGCAGGATGACCGCGACTAGGCCGACAGCGCCTAACAGATGCATGCCAAGCTGTACGAAGCCATACGTTGCAAGGTCCATAGCGTAAGGTGAATGGCTGTACTTAAACAGCTTTTGCATAGGGGATTGCCATCCGCCGCCCCCGTATTTATTGATTTGATGAATGATGCTAAAGACTTCCCAGATGAAGACGACAAGAGCTAGATACATCAACGATGCCATGATTTTTGCACTGACGAGCTGTTTTCTTCCCAGCTTGGAGCTGAGTTGAAACTGGTCCATGCCCGTTGCGTATTCATTTGAAAAAATCGAAGCCAAACCAACGAGCAGCATCGCTCCGCTTATGACAAGTCCGAACGTATTCACGAAATCGATCACTTCGCCCGCTCCGCGGCTGTAATAAAATTGGTTGATCCTGAAGCTCTCCAGCATGCTTAGATGGAGCTCCGCCTTTCTTTGCTCATAACCTCGCCCGCCATTTTGCTCCGCCGTATACAGATACTCCTTCAGCGCTTCGGCCTTCTCGGCACGCTGCATCTCTCTGAAATGCAGATTGCTTATCGCCTCGAGCACTCCCGCATTCATCCGATCCTCCTCGCTCCATTGAATATCTTCTCCGTCGTATTTAGCAGAAATAGCCTGCCAGGCAGAATCAGCGCTTTCGACTTTCTCCTCCGTCAGCTCGCCCTCCCACGATTGGTAATCAGACGTGGAGGAACCGCCGAACTGGCCGCCCATGCTGAGCGTAATAAGAAAGAGCATAACGACCAATGCGATATAGATGCTTTTCTGACGAAAGATTTTATAAAGTTCGAACTTCACCAGCGCTTTCATTTCGGGGCCTCCTCGTCAAAATAATATAAGTACAGATCTTCCAAATCAGGGGTCGCTTCTGCCGCCCGCTCATCCGGCTTATGCTCGGACAAAATGCGTACAGAGATCCGGTCGCCGGCGTTAATGAGGCTGCTCACCTTATGGCGGGCCTGAAGCGCGCCAACCTCGCCAATGCTTGCTTCGATCGTCCATACCTTGCCATGCAAACGGTCTAGCAGCTTTTGCGGCTCCGCCTTCTGGATAAGCATCCCATTCTTCATGACGAGAATTTCCTTGGCCACATATTCAATGTCCGACACGATATGCGTAGAGAGCAGCACAATGCGGTCTGCCGCTATCGTCTGGAGCAAGTTGCGGAAGCGGATGCGTTCCTTCGGATCTAATCCTGCCGTCGGCTCATCGACAATAAGAATCTTCGGATCGTTAAGGAGCGCTTGGGCGATGCCCACCCGCTGCTTCATGCCGCCGGACAGCTTACCGACTTTCTTCCGCTTCTCCGCTGTAAGATGCACAGCCTCAAGCAGCTCGTCTATTTTCAGCTCTGCCTGCTTTTTGTCCAATCCTTTCAGCGCTGCAATGTAGAATAGGAACTTTTGTACGGTGAAATTTCTGTACAGCCCCATATGCTGCGGCAAGTAACCGAGCAGATCGCGGTAACGCTCATTCATGACACTTATATCGACGCCGTCGAGCAGAACTCGCCCGGAGCTTGGTCGCAAGACCGATGCCAGAATACGCATCAGCGTTGTTTTGCCAGATCCGTTCGCGCCTAAAAAGCCGTACAGCCCTTCGGTTAATTCACAGGTTACGTTCTCGAGCGCTCTCTTCCGACCGAATTGTTTCGATATTCTTTCAATGGATAATTTCAAAATAATCACCTCTTCTAAAACGTTTCGTCTGCCATGCAAATACGACTATTGCTGCCGCCGATACTGTGGCATAGAGCGATGGATGAAGCCCATTCATAACGTTATACAGCTCTTCGCTGCTCATGATTCCGATGATACTGAATAGCCATAACGTTAGCATGACTGCAGTGCTGACAGCCCCGCGAACCCGGCAGGCTACGCTGAAACCGATGCTCGACACGACGGTGAACGGCGCGACCCAGTACATGAGCAGCTTCGTGAGTACGATCGGTTCGCCGAACATGCCGAATGCTGTAATAAGCAATGAGCTAAGCAGCACGTTGTAGCCGCCAATAACAACCATCTTCGCAAGCAGCAATTGTTGCGCCGAATACTTGCAGCTCATTTCGAGCTCGATTAGCCCGTCATCGCGTCCTCTGAAAATTTCCAGCAAGCCGATGAGGAAGGGGACTGGAGCAAGCAGCATCAAAATCGTGTATGGATCGCCGTCCTTGTAGCCCCAAAAATACAGGCCAGCTAAAAAAAACAGCACATTGATAAGCCAAAAACCGGACCGAATATGCAGCATCGTGAAAAGGTCCCGCTTTATCGGCAGGCGTCCCTTAGTTGAATGTCGCAGTTCAGGCGAAATCACATAGGGCCTTAGTGTATCAATCGTGCGGACAATGGCATCCTCGCTTGGGTATTCAACGGAATAATCGTCCAGCAGCAGCTTCATTTCTTCATCCAGCTCCAAGAGTTCATCCTTCGCCTGCCGTTCAGGTACGGTGCGTTTGCTCATAATCTTCCCTCCTAAGCAGTTTCTTCAGCTTGTCCACGCCTTGCTTGAGCCTCGCCTTAACCGTCGATTCATTCGCTCCAGTAATATCAGCGATCTCGCGGATTCTCAAATCATGATAGTATTTAAGCAATATCGCTTCGCTCTGCATATCCGGAAGCGTGCCAATCGCCTGCTTCAAGCGCTGTCTCGATTCCTTCTTCTCAAAAATATAAGCAACTGACTCGCTCTGCTTCGAATCGAGCCGCTCATCATACATCGTGCTATTGGCACCATGTCGGTAGGACGCGGATCTGTAATAATCACGGCAATGATTGACCGCAATCGTGAACAGCCAACTGCTGAAGCTGCCTTTGCTTGCATACGCCTGAATGCTGTTCACCATCTTCACGAATACATCCTGGGTCAGATCATAAGCCGTATGGCTGCTGCTCGTCTTACGATACATATAGGCGTATATTTGCTTGTAGTATCGCCTTACGAGTACCTCCATGGCAGCTTGTCCGCCGCCTTGAATCTCCTCAATTAACTGTTCGTCTGTCGGCAATTTGTTCACCTCGGCTAGTAGAACGGATAGGATTGCAGAAAAGTTGTATGTGGCTTCATCTTTTTGTAAAACGTTTCTCTATTGTGGGATAATAAAGAGTATAAATAGATATCGAGGCAGGAAGGAGCAACCAATGAGCTACAAAACCAACAACTCGCGATCGCGAGCAGGAATTATTTATTCTATCGCGCTGCTGCTTCTTGCATGCATGCTGTTCATACCGCTTCCTTATTATATCTATCAACCGGGCACCGTAGAGAATATTGGGGATTACGTCAAAGTGGAGAACGGTGCGGCTTCGCAGGAAGGCAGCTTCAATCTGACGACCGTCTTCAGCTCCAAGGTTAGCAACACCTTCACGCTGCTGTATGGGCTGCTCGCCCCGGATACGGAAGTCCGCAAGGCAAGCCAGGTTCGAGGCAACCTTACGACTTCACAATACAAAGCGCTGCTCGAACATATGATGAAGCACTCGCAAAATAGCGCCGTTGTAGCGGCGCTCGAAGCTTCGGGCAAGCAAGTTCCTTTGAAGTATACGAGCATATTCGTACAATCGATCTATGCCGGCTCCAAGGCGAAGGGAATTCTGTTCCCGGGAGATATTATTAACGAGGCAGACAGCAAGCCTATTACGAAGCTAGACGATATGCTTGCTTTACTTGATGCCGGGAAGAACCCTGGCGACACGATCACGCTAGGCATACTACGCGGAGATCAGCAGCTCAAGCTCGATGTTGAACTTTACGGCCTCCCTGGAAGCGATGTGACATCTAGCAAGGCGTATCCGCGAATAGGACTTGTAACGGAGGACCAGTTCAAGATCACTCCGCCTATTAAGGTCGAATTCACTGTAGCGAACATAGGCGGACCTTCGGCAGGATTGATGTTCGCCCTCGAAATTGCGGATCAACTAGACCCGGCTGAACTAACGCATGGCCTAACGATTGCCGGCACCGGTACAATCGATACAGCCGGCCATGTCGGTCAGATCGGGGGCATTCGCGACAAGATCATCGCAGCCGAGCGAGCTGGAGTGGATCTATTCTTCAGTCCAGCGGATGTGAAACCGACCGATAGCAACGAAAAAGATATTTTGGACGAAGCCAAGATGCGGGGCTATGATATAACGATCGTGCCCGTCAGCACTTTGGACGAGGCACTGGATTACTTAAGTCATCTGGATACCTCAGCATAAACAATAAGAAGCCCCGAACCCAGCTCCTGCGAGCTTGGTTCGGGGCTTTACGAATTACGAGAGCTTGCCTGACTTGTTCAGCAGCTCGATCATCATTTTCGCGACTTGCTCGCGGGTAGCGGCAGCATTCGGAGCGAAGCGATCATCGCCTACACCGTTAATGATACCAAGCTTATAAGCTGCTTCAATGCTTGCGACTGCGTATGGTGATGCTTCGTGTATGTCCTTGAACTTGAATTCAGCTGMGCCTGCAGAAACCGCGGGCGAAGCCGATCCAACTACAAAGTAGTAAGCCCGAATGACCATTGCTGCCAATTGCTCACGAGAAATGACCTCATCTGGCTTGAAGCTGCCGTCCTCATATCCTTGAATAATACCAAGCTTGTTAAGCTCCTCCACATAACCGGCATAGTAGGCATTGTCAGACACGTCGTTGAACTTGCCTCCAACAGCAGCAGCCGGCTTCAAGCCGAGCGCTCGCCCTAACAAAGCAGCGAATTGGCCGCGAGTTACCGTTCCCTTCGGATCAAAGCGGTCTCCACCGACTCCGCTCGTAATATGGCGGGCAGCCAACAGCTCGATATAAGCTTTCGCCCACCCTTCCTTCACGTCCGAGAAGCTCTTGTTATATTGCATAATGACATACTCACTGAAATGTTCCGTGCTAAACGTAAGAATACTGCCTATTAGCGTTCCGCCTTTAAACTCCAATGTGCCGTCTTCCTTCACGTAGTAAACGCCTGTCTTCAGCTTATTCGTAATGAGCGCCAGCTCATCCGCGCTAAGCGTTATGCTGATCTGCACATCTGTACCGAAGCTGTTCACGTAAGCTGTCTCGCCAGCTCTATTGACGAGCTTGACGCCAAAGCTATAGATTTCGCTAATTGCCGCATAACCGCTATCCTTGGCCGCAATAGCCGATTTCAAGCGCGCTTCCGCTGTCTCTTCCAACAAGCTGCGCGATATAACCGCATATTCAGCCCTATTTAACTCGGCTCCGCTTAGCGCTCCTGCGGCTATCTTAATCGTCATGCCCTCGTATACGAGCTCCAAATCCACGCCAGCCTCACGCGCTTTCTCAAGCATCGCTGCCGGAATGCGCACATCAACTGCTTCGCCAGCAGCGACCGCAGGTATATGGACCTGCACCTTGCCTTCGCCGCGCGCGGCCGCATCAATCGCAGCTCCAAGCTGATCGGCTGCCACCGTTGCCGTCCGCAAGCCTGCATCTCCGCTTACCTCAGCGATTACCTCAACCGTCGAACCAACCGGCACTTCCGGCACAACACCGCTATTATCTCCCGACACTTTAGCTGGGCCGGCTATAACGAAAGTTCCGCCATCTAATATACTTGGTAGCGTCACAGTAACCGTCTTGTCGCTCGCAACCACTAGCGGCTGTCCGCTGTATAACTCCTGAACCGTTGACCCTGCCTTGTAAGGTACGGAGAACGTCACCTGCTTCTCATCCGTCTTGGTCGAAATGCCCACGTATACGCTTTGACCCTTATATGCCCGCTCGAACAAAGTGAAACCAGCTTCATCGCTTCCCGCTACCTGCGTTCTCGTTCCCTTGGAGAACACCTTCGAGTATTGCGCGCGGATATTGAGCATTTTCTTATAATGGTCGAAAATATGATTGTAAGCCGGGTCGTCCAAACCGTCCCAATTCAGATCGTAACGGTTCTCGTTCACGTCGCCCGCACCCATATCTTCAGCCTTCACGCCCGATTGCCCAAGCTCTTCACCGTAATAAATGACCGGTTGGCCCTTGGCCGTAATTTGCAGCGAGGCTGCAATCTTCTGCTTAGCTTGCACAGCCGCGAGCATCGAAGGCTCAAGCGTTCCCTCGCGGAACTTCTGCTTGTCCTCATCGCTAAGCAAGCTGATGAGGAATCCCTCCTCGTCGTGGCTGCTAAGGAATTGGCCGAAGGTCGCCGTGTTGTCAATCATTTCGTCGCGTTGCGCTAGCTCCTGCTCTACGCTGTTTATTCGGCCATCGACGAAATCTCGCGCAATGACCTTGAATTGGAAATCAAGCTCGGAATCGAGCATGCCGCTTCGCAAATAACCGCCATCGTTGTTCACGCTTGCGCCGAAATTTTCACCAATAAGCTTGAAATCCGGCTTGATCTTCGTCAGCGCGTTTTTGAAGGCCATCCACGTCGTATTCTCGACATGCTTCACCGTATCGACACGGAAGTAGTCAATCGTATTGCCCTTCGCCGTCATCGACTTCTCAATCCAATCCGTCTGCCATGCTACGATCTGCTCGCGCACTTCAGCAAGCTCGGTCTTCAAGTCTGGCAGCTCGGCTAACGAATAACGAACGACGGGATCCTCATCCTCATCGCGCAGCATGCCTGCGAACACCTGCTGCTCCTCGGCTGTCGGCAAGTTCGTTAATCCAGACCATCCGCTTGCTAATGCGTCCAGTCCGTAGCCGGTATGGTTAAGCACAACGTCTACCATAATCTTGATGCCGCGCTCATGGGCCGCGTCGATTAGTTCCTTGAAGTCTTCCAGCTCGCCCAGATGCTCGTCAATCGATGTAAAATCCTTCGCCCAGTAGCCATGGTAGCCATACTGTTGACCGTCGAAATCGACGCCCTTGTTAAAGTCGATATTATCGACAATCGGCGTAATCCAGATCGTATTGATACCGAGCTCATCCAGATAGCCGAGCTTCTCGGTAACGCCTTTGAAGTCCCCGCCATGATACGTTTCAAGATGCGAGGTATTATAGTTCTCGCCGTTCGGGTCATCATTCGATGGATCTCCATTGAAGAAGCGATCCGTCAGCATGAAATAAATGCGTGCCTCATCCCAATCAAAGTCGTCTGCTCCGCCAACCGTTTTTCTTGTTGCCACACGTACTTTAGCGGTATGCATATGCTTATTTCCATAGATATCAATGGCTGTAATCGGTATGTTCTTCAGACCGGTCGTTACCGTGTCCTTCACCGCAATCGTCAGCTCATTAAGCTGAGGGTCAATGAAGGTCACCGCATTGCCGCCAATCGATCTTAGGTCTGCATAGAGACCCGTCATAGGGGTATCATCTTCGGCGGTCAACGCTATCTTCAATACCGCATTTTCATTGTACGAAATCGTAGAAGGGCCTACTTCCGACGTCATGCTTACAGCTGGCTGCTTATACGTCAACGTAGATACGCCATCTACCGTGTTGCGAGGATCCGTTACTTCTGTCGTAACATCATCCTTCGTAACAAGATAAGTATAGGTTAGCGTCCCTTCAGTAAGGGCATTTAACCTATAGCTGAATCTTTCATCCTCCGCATCGTAAACCATCGGGTATTCGCTATCGCCAATCTTCAGCTTCACGCCATCGATCAAATGCATCTCTTCAGCCTCGAACAACGCATCGTCCCTGTAGTAGAAGGTAGCCCCGCCATCCGCCAATACAGGCGCAGAGCTTGCCGGCAGTGTGCGGAATGCACCTTGTCCGCCGGTTACGATGACCTTCGTCAGCGGCTCCGTGCCGGTAACAATTACTCGGTCAAAATTCTGATCGATGACAGCGGTCTCCCAATCAAAGCCTTTGCGCAGCTTGAAGCCCATTTGCTTCGTCTGCTCGCCAATCGCTATATCGGCAACTGCCTTGCCATTATCGAATTTCGTGAACAATACAGTCCCGTTCGTCTTACCCGTATCCCATGTCCAAATGTTCCAATCGGTGTAGTCCGCATCCTCACGAATATATTGGAACCGTACTTTCCGCTGAAGCGGGATTAAATCTTCAATAACCGGCTTTTCGTAAAAAACGGTCGATATCCCTTCAACGATCCATCCCTCTACGGAATTGCCGCTTTGAATCGCTACTTTGCGAGTCGAGTCTTGCTGGGACCAATCATTGTTTTGCACAGACAACCTCGGAATCACATTAATCTCCGATTGTTGGAACTTGTACGCTCCTGTCGCATAGCCTTCATCTGTCGAATCCGTAAACGAATACCCTTGGCCGTTCACCCCTTGAGGCCACAGCCATAGATTCCAATCATTAGCCGTGCCATCGAACCGATAATAATGAATCGTGAATGTGTTCATCTTCTCGACGATCGAAATGATTTGTTTCTCCATATAGCCATCATACTCTGCAACAACGGTGACTGTACCGCCTGCCTCTGCATCCGCAGCCGCAACCAGGCTATTGCCTACGATAGATATTCCATCAACGGGCTGCTCCAAGCTCCAGACAGGTGTTACGGCCGTTGCTGGCGTATTGTCGATGCTCTGCAGATTAGCCGTAAGCGGAAGCTCTGCTCCTTGCTCAATCGCACTCGGATTATTTAAAATAAGGCCAGGAACGACAGCTTTGGAATTGCCTCCGCTCGTAAGCGGGTTAAGCGAATCCAGCAGATCTCCTGTCCAGCTGCCATTATTCGGCACGAATTTGTATTCATACATGCCGGCAGCAAGCGGTATCGTTACACTGAATACACCATCCGTCTTCGCCAGCGGAATCGCATGATCAATATCCCATCCGTTCATCGCGCCTACTAAGTAAAGGGACGGACCGTCGTATACAACATTGAACGTTACCGTGCCGTCCCCGTTAATGACCGGACTCGACAGCAGCTCGTCAACGATTCGAATCGTACGCGTGACCGACTTGCCGCCGCCCGATTCACCAATCACATCCACCGTTCCCGCAGTCGCCGTTTCATCAACGATTAACGTGCCATCACTAATCGTTACGCCATCCTTAGGTGCTGCCAGCGAATAGTCAAGCTCCTCCGTATCATCCTCATTGCCTGTAAAATAGACGCCGGTTAACGTTGTCGTACTGTCTGTCAGTACTTCGAACGGTGCATCAAACACAATGCCAGGCACGGCAACGCCTGGATTGCCACCCTTAATAATCGTCGTATTAAGCGGATCTCCATGCCAGGTATTTCCTGGATACGACGCAAGTCCATAGGCATACCATCCAGCAGGGAGCTCTGCCGTGTAAGACCATATATCGTTGTTACCCTTCGTGAGCTCGCGCTCGTTCCAGCCGCTGAACTCCCCCTTCACGATAATGCGCTCTTTGCCTGGAATCCCGCTCGCTGTTCCATCAAAATAAAAGGTAACCTCCGCCCCCGTATCCGACGTCGTGCCGATAACCAGGCTTTGCAGCGTCTGCGCTTCTGGCGGATCTTGCGCGTAGACCGCCGGGGCCGCCCCTGTGATAGCGCTTACAAACATGACCAGCACCATAAACCTGGCAGCACTTTTCTTAAGCATTCGTTTCATCCCACGCTTACCTCCTCATGTGATAACTTCTATGTTCCCCCACAGTTGTGCAAACGTTTGTGCAACTTCTTGAAAATAACGCCAACCTCATCCATCCAAAGATAAAGTAAGCGCTTTTATTTCCTGAAGCTAGTGTACAACAAGATGGATTGTTATTAAATGGTGATATTCTATCGAAATCCGCCAAATTCATAAAGTAACCGTTTACAATTTCAACCAATCACTTGTTATCTTCGTTTTCCTTTAATTATCATTTTCATAAAGCTCAAATCATTCCGATTCAAATTCTCTTTTAGCAAAACTCATCTCCATCAATGTGCAAACGTTTGATCATTCGCTAATTCTCGACAGTCGGCCCCAAAAAGAAGATGGCGAACGAGGTATCCCCTCATTCGCCATCCATCCTATTTATTTCGCGAAATACGCGATTATCGTCGCGATTTCTGCTCTTGTGATCGTTTTCTTAGGTCGTAGTGTACCGTCTTCATAGCCTTTGATAATACCTGCTTCAACGAGAGCCGTCAACGCTTCCCTTGCCCAAGGCGAGACGCCTTCCAAATCGGCGATCTTCGTACCACCCGTTGATGGTGCAGGAAGACGATCCTTCACTGCGCGATATAGAATGACGAATGCTTCCTCTCTCGTCATTTGCTGTCTTGGCCTGAAGCTGCCATCCTCGAATCCCTTCACGATACCCGCTTCTGTCAAAGCTTGAACATATGAGCCGTACCAAGCATTGGCTACCGTATCGGTGAACGATAACGATGGGCTTGTTGGTGCTGCCAAACCGAGTAAACGGAACATGACCGCCGCATATTCGGCACGGGTCATGCGCGCATCCGGCTTGAAGCTGCCATCCGGATAACCGCTTAATATCTTCTTTCCGGACAGTTTATCGATTGCTTCACTAGCCCAATGATTTTTCGTATCCGTGAATGGTGATTGCGGCTGCGAAGGTTCAGTAGGATCCGTCGGATCTACCGGAATTTCCGGTTCTGTCGGTTCTTCGGGTTCTGTCGGTATTTCCGTCTCCCCATTGCCGTTGCCATTGCCGCTATTCGGGAGATCGCCTACGGCGAAGCCCCAAATATCCGAAAGCGTATAACCGCTGTTCGCGTCTTCGGCAGCTACATACCATTCATAGTAGCGATTCTCTTTCAAGCCGCTCCAAGTAACGGTAGCTTCCGAGCCGCTTGCTGCATTTTGAACCGTACCGATCTTCTGATCCGTATACACTTTGACGCCAAAATAGTCCGTCGCTACCCGTTTGTTCATCTCTCTGAGATCAACGTCCATATCGAACTCATCCTTGCCTGGATACTCAGTCGGATCGTAGTAGTTATAGTCGTCCAAGTAAGGCGAATACGTCTTCATATGGATTTGGTTGTTCTTCAGATCAAACTGCATCAAGCGAATATATCCGAGTCCGCCCATCTCTGCGCCTTGATAATCGGCCAACATTTGATACACTTTGCGGTCCGGCGTTCCGTCCCCGTTGTCGTCAATCTCGTCCACGAGCGTCTCGGCGTCATGGTAATGGCCGGAGAGCGTAGCGATGACGTTCGGATTCGGTACGACGACGCGCTCATAGATTTTATCCGCAATCGGTGCGCGATTGTTCGATACGAGCATGTATTCATGGAAGGCCAGGATCGCCTTCCGATCCGGATACGCCGCGACAGCATCGTTGACCCATTGAATCTCGTCGTCGCCGATATTCCAGCCCATATACACGATGATGAAATCGACGCCGCCAGCGGAAATCAGGTCGTAATGGCCGCGGTTATTTTGATACGAGCCGCCGTAGTGCGGTTCATCCTTAAAGCGGTCTTCCCCGTAATGCTTCCAATAGTAGCTGTAATCCCCGGTTTGATGCGACACGTCATGGTTACCGGCAAGAACGCCGTAAGGCATGTTCGCATCCTCGAGTACTTTCATGCTTTTGTTCGCTTCCGTCCATTGATAAGCCTGATCGGCGTCGTCAACAATGTCGCCCGTATGGATGACATATTTGATGTTCATCTCGTCTTGGCTGTCGACGATCCAATTAACGTTGCCCTCATAAATCTCCGGATAGCTCTCGGAATAATATTGCGTATCCGACATCCATACGAACGAGAAATCATATTCGTCCTGCGTGACAGGCAGCTCATCCTGCACCATCGCATGAATGACGCCGCCAGCGTTGTAATCGCCGGCCTTTACTTGCGCGCTAAGCGTAAAGTCTTCTTCACCGGCTATTTTATAATCCAGCAGTGCCCATTTGCCTGCCTTCTGATCCCATGCATAAAGGCTGACTTTGCGCCCCTCCAGCGACTTGCCGCTCCACTCGATATCGACGAGATCGCTCGCCTTCACCGACGAATCCAGCTTCATGTCGAAGCGATGATACGGGAACTGGTTAACGGAATTGTTGACGAGATACTCGCCATCGGCTTTCGCAATCTTCGCATAATCTTCCTTTGTGAACAGCTGCTCCCCGCCTGGCTGAAGCTGCTTCGGCGGCTCTGTATCGGAAGCGCCCGAATAGGCCGTGAAGCCCTGCTTGCTCAGTGCATCAAAGTTAAAGCCTTTATAAAACGTCAGCTTAAGCATATCGCCCATCGGATCGGTTGCCTTTACCGTCAGGTTGACGCGATTCGCCGTCAGGCTGGAACCGTTCAGCGGCGCGATAAGCTCCGGCTTATCCGGATTTTCATTCGGCACGTTGAACGTAATCGTACGCTCGCTGGCGTTGCCTGCTTGATCTGTCGCTTTGACGGTTAGCGTATGCTCTCCGCTCGTCAGCTTTCCGGAAGATGTCGCGTACGGAAGCTCGATCGCTTCTCCGTCAAGAGCAGCCGTTACCGACTTGACGCCAGCCAGAGCATCGCTCACAACAGCATCGATAGTCAGTTGACCGCGGTAAGTCTCTCCGTCTTGCAGCGAAGGCGTAATCGTAGGAGCCGTGTTGTCGACCGTTACTTCAGCCGATACGCTGCTTGCCCCGCCGGCGGATACCGTTACCGTATGCTTACCGTCGGTAAGCTTTGTCGTATCCCAAGCGAGCGCTTTGGAGCGAAGCATGTCTTCTTCAAGCGTCAAGTTGAACTCGATCGCCGGGAATTTGCCCGCGCTGTCACCCATCTTGATATCCTTTGACTTATCGGCATACAACGAATCATAGATAACTGTGCCGTCCGACAGAACCAGCCGCACATTGCGCACCTTGAAGTCGTCCTTGTTCTCCTCCGGACGGTTATCGAATGGTCCGGTCTTCGTTCCTGCGCGGATAGCGATCTTATTATCGCCCAGCTTCAGCCTGTCGCTGGCGATTAGATAATTAAGCGTCGTATAGGTGTTGATTGGATCCATGAACGTATAGAGGATTTCCTCACCCATCGTAACCGCGTTTTTGAAATAATAATTGACCTCGGCCGCTTCGAAGGCAAAGTACGCGTCATGCTCAAGCGCACGGTACGTATCGCTTTGAACGGCTTCGTCCACGGTAAGCGTCAGTGCGTCCGCATCCTCGCTCTCGGAAGTCGCTTTCAGCTCGAATATGCCGGACACGAGCTTGCCGTCCTTTGCATTCAAGCGCAACTCCGAACGATCGGATCCGCCCGTAATGTTGACGCGTACAGGAGCAGATTGCTCCTTATGGGTACCATCGGAAGCCTCGAAGTAATATTCGACGTAGGCTTTGCCTACCATTTCCGGCGAAGCCACGGTGAAATGGAACATTTTATCATCGTAATCCTCGTACAAGTAATGCTTCGTATAACCCGCATCGGCGTTCGTTTTCACATACACCGTCACTGTCCGAACTTCGCGGTCGTCCCGAACGTCGGCAACCAGCTTAAGCGTCTCGGACTCCGCGACCTCCGTTAAAGCCGTTACATCATCGATGACTGGAGCATTCGTATCCGCCGTCAAACGGATAGGGTCGGCAGGCTTCTGGATGACCTCTAACGAACCTGGCGTAGCCGCTTTCGTGCCTACGCTATATTTGAACGATTCGACGGATCCATTCCTCGGGTATGCATAATAGATGCCTTTGCTGTCCGACGTTTCGCCAGGAAGCGCCCCGTCATAATAGACCGCTGATACTTCCTTATGCGTATTTGTCCCAATGACAACGCCACGTCTGGAGCCGTTCGCCATCCCGTCGGAATACACCTTGAATAGCGACTCGCCTTCCACAAGGTCAACGCCGAACTGCGCGTTGAAATCCGCTGCCGTTTTAGCCGTATTGGCGCTGTTAATGACCCAGAACACGACGGAGCTTTCTGCTGGAATCGTAATGTCCTCGCGATCCGTTGGCCAGATGACGTCCGCCGAAGGACCGGAGTCCGTATACCGGTAGTAGAGCTTATAATCTTGGAAGTTGATATCTTCCGTGGTATTGTTATAAATCTCGATAAACTCGTAGCCGTCCGCGCTGCCTACGTTCACGCTGTTCGGCAGCAGCTCCGTTATAAGAAGCGGAGGTACTTTGTTCGCATTAAATACAGGGAAGCCGGTAACCGGCAGCTCGTAATGCTCCGATTCAACCGTGTGGACGCTATCCTTGGCTTGCACGTAATACTCGAGCTTGGATTCGACTTGAGCCGCCCTTGGAATAGATGCCTTGTATACGCCGCCGCCAGTCGTCGTCATTGCGGCAGCCGTATAATATTGCTGCGATTCCGACTTATAATAGAGCGCAGCCGATACCGGGTCGTCGGTCTTTCCTTGGTCGCTCTCCGCATTGGCGATCGCAACCGTAATCGCGGCATCGCTGCCTAGTTGAACGCCTGCCGAAGGCGTATGCGTAATGACCGGCGGCATATTGCCGCCCGGCGGAACCAATTGCTCCGCAGCGACGCGGCCCGGCGTCGCTGCAGCCGTGCCCGCGCCGGCCATCATCAGCATGCTTGTCCCGCTAATTGGGACGCTATAGAAAATCCCTTTGTCAGGTACGGTCTGAGCGTCGTTCTCATACGCGGCGGACACGATTTCTTTGCCGCTCTTGCTCTTAACAACGAGCGTCCTCGGGCCGCCATTTGCCATGCCTCCCGTTTGAGCCAAACGGAACAAATCCACGCCCTCCGCGAGCGCCGCTCCTCCATAATTCGCATTGAACATATCTGCGGTTGCTGCGCCGTTATCCGCATTTATAACCCATAAGACGATCGCATCGCGTGCAGGAATGGTCACTTCATCCGCCGTCTGCAGCGGCCAACGCGTATCCGTGCCGCCATTGCGGTAGTAGAGTTCGTAATCATTCAAACTCACCGCTTCGGATGAAGGATTATAAAGCTCAATAAACTCATAACCATCCGATGCTCCTACATTCGTTGAATCGGGAACAAGCTCCGTGATGAGCAAGGAGAGTTCCTCCGGCTCATTAGCAGGCTCCTCCCCTTCCGGCGTGACGTTCACATCGTACGTCTCGGAGACAACAGACGGATCGCCAGATTCGTCCTGCGCCTCGATGTAGTAAGAGAGTACGCTATTGTCCGCGAACGCTTCGTGCGGAATCATCGCCGTCAAACTGTAGTCCGTACCGCTAGCTCTAACTATAGTTTCTCCGCCTAGCTGCGTGTACTCGGATTGCTCGTCAGTCTTATAGTACACCGATGACGTTACGGTTCCGATATAATCGGTCAGCTCGGCCGTGATCGTATAATCGGCAAGTCCCGTCTCTGCAGCAGGCGCATGAACGATAGCGAGTGAAGATTCATACGAAGCGCCAGAGCCTGAAGACTCGTCAGGCACTTGCCCCGCTTCGGCGAGACCAGGAGTAGCGGCCTTCGACCCCGGATTCGTCATCATTCGCATCTGAACCGATCCGTCGATCGGATATTTGTACAGAATGCCTTTGTTCTTCACCGTCTGTGCATCATTCTCGTAGGATGCCATCGCGATGATTGCGCCACCTGCGTCCTTGATTAAGATGTCGCGAGGTGAGGAGTTGTGCAACCCTCCGCCGCCGTTCAAGCGGAACAAGGATACGCCCTCAACTAAGCTTGTTCCGTAGTTAGTGTTAAAATCAGCCTCAGTAAACGCGGTGTTCGAAGCATTCATAATCCAGAACGCCACCGACTGATGCGCCGGAATCACGATATCCCCATCGGCATCCGTAGCATTCCAAGGCGTATCTGTCCCGCCATTCCGATAGACGATCGAGTAGTTGCCATCAAAATCAATATTCTCATCTGTATTGTTATAAACTTCAATAAATTCATAGGCATCGGTTGCAATCGTAGGTGATATATTTTCGCTATCAGGCACCACCTCTGTAATCAACAGCTTCGGTATTGAATCGTACGGTACGGGTACCGCGCCTGCCGGAGCAGGGATTAATCCTAGCGTCATGCTGCCCAGCAGCAGCATTGCCATTCTTTTTCTCAACTTGTTCAAAACGTAAAGCACCTCTTCCATTCTATTTTCTAGGTTAGTTCGCACGTAGGCTCAGTAGTGCATTTTACAGACCTTATGTATGAGAGGCGTTAACGTTCTATGAAAAGTTTGTAAATGGATTTATAATAACGACTAGAAAGTGATTAGGAGGATTATAGAGTATGGGGTATGTTTCCGAGGTATCGAGGCAATTGTACGACTATTCTCCCGCTTTAACGAAAAAAGAAGATTTCGACCAATTTTGGTCGGACACCCTCCGTCAGGCAAAATCGGTACCGCTTCAATCCGCAAAACAGCAAATCGATTATCCGAGCCCGCTTGTCAGCGTGTACGATATTTCCTATTGCGGAATGGACGAGACGAGGATCAATGGTTGGTTTATCGTGCCTACGTTCTTAGGTAAAGACAACTATCCATGCATCATTCATTATCATGGATTCACCGGCAGCCGCGGCACGCCATCAAACTTTATGCACTGGATAACGATGGGCTTCGCCGTTCTATCAATTGATGTCCGAGACCAAGGCGGCAGCACGGGCGACAGCGCCGTCTATACGAGCGGACACATGACGAACGTGATCTGCAAAGGCGTACATAACAAAGACGAATATTATTTCCGTCACGCCTACATGGACTGCTTGAAGGCGATCGACTTTGCTTGCCAGCAACCGGAAGTGGATCCGGCCCGGATCGTCATCGAAGGCGGCAGCCAAGGCGGCGCGCTCGGCATGGCGGTATGCGCGCTGGACGACAGACCCGTTCTGGCGCTCGTCGACGTGCCAAGCAACAGCAATATCGTAAGCCGCGTCGAAGGCAATCACGGCGCGTTCGCGAGCGTTACCGATTATTTGAAGAGACACCCAGAGCAAACCGATCTCGTATTCGATAACCTGAGCTATTTTGACACGATGAATATGGCGGACCGGATTAAATGCCGCGTCTTCGCCTCGGCAGCGCTGAAAGACGAGGTATGTCCTGCGCAAATGTACTTTGCCACTTATAACCGAATCACTAGCGAGAAAGAAATCGTCCTCTATCCTTTCAACGGTCACGAGGGCGGCGGCTCAGGTCATTTGGAGAAAAAGCTGGCGTTCGTTCGAGCGCATTATTCGGAGTGGTTTGAATAGCATTTGAAATAAAGGGAATTCCTCCAGTTATTTATTGGCAAATACCGCAGGAAGTATAGAATAACGGGATTTCCTCATGTTAATTTCACCAATATCACCCATTCGACTGAGAAACAGAATTCTTAACGGGAGAAATTCCATCTATTTGATAAAAGTTGACAGGAAGGTCAGCAATAAAAGGAGAAATTCCAGTTATTTCGTTCAATACCTATTTGACCAAGGTCGAAGGGCACACCGAAGCAAAACAAAGGCAGGCAAGGACATCTATTGCTAGAGTCCTTGCCTGCCTCTTTTGTTATTTATCCAACAAGCCTGCTGCTTGCAGCATATTGTATATCACGACTGTGCCTTGCGCGCGGTTAGCCGCTGCCGTTGGAGCGAAGCTGCCGTTCGGTTGTCCTTGCACGATACCGTGCTTCACCGCGTAGGCTATTGCCTTCTTCGCCCACGGTGCAATGTTGTCCTTGTCTGTGAACGAGGCCAATAGCTGCGTCGTTTCCTCATCCGACAGCTCGACTGCCGCACCTGTAAGCTTAAGCGCATTATAGACGATGGTTAAGAGCTCCTGACGGTTCACCTTTTGGTTTGGTCTGAACGAACCGTCGGTGAATCCGCTTATGATGCCGAGCTCGCTTGCCGTTGCAATCGCTCCGCCATACCACTGCTCTGCCGCCACATCCGTGAAGCTTGGCGACTGGCTGGATGCAGAGGAAGCTTCCTGAATGCCCAGCGACCTTAAGATCAACGTCGCGAACTGTGCCCGGTTCAGCTCTCCGAATGGCTGGAACAGCTCGTCCGTCATACCATTTACGATAAATTTGTTGCTAAGCACTCCGATCGCATTCGCTGCATATGGAGCTGCCGTTCCGTCCGAGAATGTATTCGTATGACGAATCACTGTAAACACAGCATCGCCCTTCAAATGGAGAACTGCAGTCTGATTKACGCCGAACAACGTAGGCAACGGATACGATACCGCACCGCTAGAGTCAAGCGCTACGCCCATATGTTCGCGGCCGATTGGATTGCCGGAAACATTCGATACAGGCAACAAGAATTGCGCATAACCACGCTTGAATACGACCGGCTTACTTTGGCCTGACTTCGATATTGCTGTAAGTCCGAACCGTACAGTCGAAGCCCCGATTGGCTGAACAGCTCCACCGTCGCTTGACGGAATGAGTGTTTCCTTGGACACACGAATCCGTATCGATGCAACATCTCCGTCCAATTCTCGCAATAGATCGGCAAGCTTCAGCTTCAGCGTGCCGAAGCCCGTCCGCAGCTCGATAACGGCATTGGGACTCGTTAATGCCAGCTGGATAAGCGACTGCGGAAGACCGAGGTCGATCCAATTGCTGTTCGCGTCGAAACGCAATACGATGGAATCCGGAGCATCCTCGCTGCCTAGCAGCTGTTCCACGCCCGCCTCGCTAATGTCAACATTAACTCCGCCTGCGCCAGCTGTAACTATAGCATCCTTCAGAAGACCTTGCGCCGCTTCATCCTCCTGACCGTCAACTACAACGTTAATCGGAGGCGCTGCTTCCGGTTCCGTCACTGCCTCTTCAGGTCCGCTATTATTGCCGCCTGAGCCTGAACGGCTTACGGACAACGTATATTCCCGCTTCACACTATCTTCGGACGTTACCTCGACCAAGATCGTTTTTGATGCGCCAGCCGCGATGGAGATGGCAGCCGAGGCCTCCCCGCTATCGACAACGGCGCCGTTAACGATAATCTGAGCATCCTCATCAAATGCCTCCGGCGTTAACGTGAACTTGCTGTCGCCCGCGCCAAGCGTAATCGAATACACCTGCGTACCTGATTCGAACGGCGTATTCCATGTCCCTTTGGATGAAGTTAATCCAGCAAGACGGTTAGCCGTAAAAGCAAACTTATTCAGCGTGCTGCCATAGAAGTCGGTTGCGTAGACGTCACCGTTGCCGTCTACGCCAACTTTGCCCAAACCATGGAATGATCCTTCGTCCGTTCCCCAAATTTCATCCACCAACAACCCTTCGGGACTGAATTTGAGAATAGATCCGCTGCTTGAATCCGCCACATACACATTTCCCGCTTCGTCTACGTCAATATCATTAATAGAGCCTATACTCCAATCACCCTCAAGCCAATCCACCGACACCTGTTCCCCTTCGAATGAAAAAACTTGAATAACACTGGAGGTAGAAGCATACACAAGCTCTCTTTCATTGTCTACGGCAATAGCAGTTGGATTGAAATAATAGGAATCTACTGCAATCCCCTCGAATTCGCGAAGCTCATTCCCGCTTGGATCCAGCACGAGGACTCTATGACCTACATTGTCCGCCACGTATACGTTGTTATTCCTGTCTATCTCGATATCTCTAGGATCGTTAAGATACGTATAGAAGGGAAGCAGATCACCGCTAGCGGCGGCGTATTTATAAAGATTGTAAAAGTCCGATATATATACGTTGCTATCGGAATCCACGGCAACTCCCGTAGGATAGAAATTGTTCCCCCCGCCTTGAGCTTGAACAAAGTTCAGATCGGAATCAAACTTCTGAACCCGCTGATTGCCAATGTCGGCTACATAAACAAACCCGTCCTTGTCGATAGCGACATGATCTGGATAATAGAACTTGCCAAGCTCGTCTCCGAAGCTTCCCCAGCTGTCAAGGGACTCAAGCTCAGCATTGAATTGTTGAATACGGGCATTATAGCCGTCGACGACATATACAAGTCCATCGCTCGATACGGCAACCCCCCTTGGGCTGTCAAATTGACCGCTCGCTACTCCTTCCGAACCGACCGCAATGCTTTCCCAATCCTCACCGAAACGAATAAGCTGGTCCCCATCCTCGTCGGTCACATACAGATGACCTTCTCGACCGAACGCTATATTTTTTATAGAATCGATCTCGACCGTACTGCCCTCCTGCCCGTTCTCCCACTCGTCGACTAACATACCATCCATATCGATGACGAGAATACGGCTGTTGCTCTCTGCTATGTATAATTGTCCGCCATTGCCAAAAACGATATCCTCTGGTGATTCAAAGCTTTGCGCCCCATCCGAGCCCAAATAACTGCTTGTGAACTGAATCCGGTTAGGATCGTCCACCTCTACATCAAGGAGCACCCAAATACGGTTCAATGAAGAATCCGTCAGCAGTACGTCGCCGCTTTCATCATGCACGGCAATCCCGCTTATGCTGTCGAACTGTTCCGCCCCATCCCATTCATTGACTACAGTGAAATTGTATTCCTCGTCAACGGATACCTTGTGTACCCTATGATTGTCATACACAACATACAAGTACCCGTCAGCGCTTATCGTAACTAACTCGGGATTCCCATCCCCAACCCAATCCCACTCAGCAAGCTCCTGTCCCGTTGGATCAAACACACGAATCTGCTCGTTGCCGGAATCGGCAACGAATACCGTACCTTCTCCGTTCACGGCAACGTCAGTCGCCCCATTAAAGTAGATATTRGACTCCGGCGCCCTCCGCTCAAATACGTAATCATCGTTCCCCCCGGCGGCGTTTGCCGTTCCAGACGTCCCTGCAAGCACGGTCGAGCCGACAACAGCAGCGGCAAACATAAGCTTCCCAAATCGTTGAACCAATGTGTGTCGTAAGTATGATTTCACGATAATCACTTCCCTTTCGTTACAACTCTATTAGGTGGGTATAAGGATACCTCGAAAAAAGTCGAAAAACGATTAACAAAAGTTAATCATCTATCGATTTTCAAATAAAAAGTCTTATATAATAGAAAGAAATTAGAAGTCTGTCGAATGATGCGGAGGAGCTATGATTCCAACAGCTGGATACATCCTGTTAAAAACGAAAACTACGCCGCCCGCCGTCAAAAGCGGGCTCATTTCGCGTGAAAGATTGGTTGCCGGAATAAACCGCAGCATGCAAGGTCGGCTAACGGCGGTATGCGCCCCTGCCGGATACGGTAAGACGACGCTGCTCAGCCAATGGATTAGCCAATGCGATTATTCCGTAGCTTGGGTCGCGCTGGATGAATACGACAACGATACGATACGATTTTGGCGATATGTGACTCAGTCATTAATTGAAGCGGCAGATGCCGTCCAAGCGGAGCGGCTAACAGAGCTGCTGCTTCATCTGCCCAATCTGTCTATAACGATGTTTATCGATGTGCTTATCAATGAGCTGTTCCTTGCCCTTGAGCCGCTTGCGCTCGTCTGGGATGACTATCAGTTCATTCACCTTGAGGATATACATACGAGCGTCGTCTACTTCATCGACCGGCTGCCTAAGCATGTCCATGTGCTTCTCGCCAGCCGCAGCGAGCTGCCGTTCCGGGTGGCCAAGTGGACGTCGCGCGGTGAGCATACCGAGGTCGATGCCCGTCAATTGCAATTTTCGCTGGATGAGGCTGAATCCTATTATGCAACGAGCACCGCTGTAGCGCTGACACGACTGCATGTAGAATCGCTGCATCAGCGAACGGAAGGTTGGATCACCGCCTTGCAGCTCATATCGATCTCGCTTGAAGGTGCCTCTGTTATCGAATCGATTATCGATAGCTTCTCAGGCGAGCATCGTATGATTGGCAATTATTTGTTCCAAGAGGTGCTTGCGCGTCTTCCCGAACCCGTTGCTCAGTTTCTATACAGGACGTCAATGCTGACTCGAATGGATGCCGAGCTATGCGACGCTTTAGCTGGAACGTTCGGCGGCAGCAAGATGCTCGAAGAGCTGAAAGCCCGCAACCTGTTTCTCGTTCCGCTCGATGAGAATAACGTTTGGTTCCGTTATCATCACTTGTTCGCCGAATTTCTTCAGAACCAATCGAAGAAGCTTCATATGGACCATTGGCTCGCCCATAACCGTAATGCAAGCATAAGCTTCGCAGCGCGAGGGTTCATGGAGGAAGCAATCGATTATGCGGTAGCTTCAGGCGATTTCCTGCTGACGGAACAACTGCTGGAGAAGCAAGCGCCGATAATGCTGCGGAAAGGCGAATTCGCTACGCTGGCTAGGTGGTTCGACAGCTTTCCCGCCGAATCCGAGCGACGTACGCCCGAGATGGGTTTGCTGAATGCTTTCATACTAATCGTGACAGGACAAGCACCACGCGCTGAAGCGATGATGGGCCACATTGAGAGCCAATTCGCTAATATAGAAGCTGGTGAACGACGCGGCCAGCTGCATAGCGGCTTGCTGTTCGTGAAGTCCAATCTGCTCTTCACGAGCGGATTGTTCGAGCAGTGGCTATCCTTCGCCAAGACAGATTCGATGCTGATGCTGCCGCAGGACTCGATCTACTACAATTTCAATTACAATTTATCGGAGCCGCTCGTCAGACGCACCTCCTTCGGCATGAAAGGCGTCCTTACCGCTGATACGGAAAGTATCGCGCACTTATTCACCGGCCTGCTCGCAGCCCACAACTGGAATGAATCGCTTATTAACCTTTATGTCATGCAGTCATTATGCGAAGGCTATTACGAATGGAATCGACTTGATCGTGCAACAGCGCAGATCCCCGCCATCGACCGCGCAGCCCGCGCCAAGAGAACGCTCGGCCTGTTCATCCCTAATCGAATTACGCAGGCGTATATCCATATGGCTGAAGAAGATCCGGAGCTTGCTCATCTCACGATCGACGAAGCTTTGCAGTTATCCAGCAGTTGGACAGGCTTTGATATGCACTGGCGCCATACCTTAATCGCTTGCAAAATCCGCCTGTACTTGAGTGAAGGCAAGCTTGCATCTGCGAAGAAGGAATTGCCGGGGCTAGGTGTCGCACCTAAGGATCGTCCGCTATTCAGCAGCTTTTACAAATATACGACCTATGTCCGTGTGCTTGCTGCCCAGCGCAAGGAGCTAGACGCGCTGCGATTGCTTCGCTTGCTGAGACCGCAGGCAGAACGAGAGGCTTGTTTAGTAAGCCTTGTAGAAATATCCATACTGACAGCGTGCATCGAAGAGCAGCGCGGGCAACGGGTCAAAGCGCTCCACTCGCTCCATGCGGCGCTTGTTATGACAGCGCCGTTCGGTTATATGCGCAGCTATCTCGATGAAGGCGACAAGCTCGCCTCCTTGATCCGCGCCTACGCGAAGCAGCGGGAGGCGAATAAGCTGGAGCCTGCGCTCATAACCGGTGTATCGGACGAGTATATGACCGCGTTGCTTGCGGCTTTCCCAACGAAGCCCCAAGAGCACGATGCTGCCTCCGCTCTGCCCGAACCGCTAAGCCGCGGCGAGCTTCAGCTTCTGTTGCTGCTTCGGAAAGGGGCCTCCAATAAGCAGATTGCCGCCGCTCTCACTCTTTCCGAGGGAACGGTTAAGGTGTATCTCTCCCGTATTTACGGCAAGCTTGGCGTATCCTCAAGAACACAAGCTCTGCTCGCCATACAAGACCTCCAATTGCTAGACGAAGAATAAGAAATTATTTCCTTAACTCGCTTCAAGAGGCGCAACCAATGCGCCTCTTGACTCGTTTATGGAAGTAACTGGACTTACTTGATTGCTGCTATTGGTTGCTATATAAGAGGAGGGTCATAAAGATGCGAAGAAAAGGCTTATTAGCCGCGTTGCTCGCCATCCTGCTGCTGATTTCGCCGGGAGGCGCAGGATTATGGAGCAGCGARGCTGCAGCACAGGCGGAGATTGCCATTAAAGTGAACGGAGTCCCTCTAAGCTTGTCGACAGCTGCATTCATTGAGAACGGCAGCGTGCTCGTCCCGCTTCGGGAGATCGCCGAGGCGCTCGGAGCTGACGTTGGTTACAGGACGAGCGATAACGGAGCAAAGGAAGCAACGCTTATACGAGGTGAACAGACGGCTGCATTAACGATTGGCTCGACAACGATGATTGCGAATGGCAAATCGGTTAAGCTAGCCGTTGCCCCCCGTCTGCTGGGCAAGGTAACGATCGTACCGCTGCGCGCGCTATCGGAAGCGCTCGGAACTGTCGTCGCGTGGGACGCTCGGAACAAGCTCGTTACGATTAACGAGCCCGAAGAGCTTCCGGTTATCGGAACAGCGGAGAAGTTGAAGGAGATTATGCAGTCCGTCTCCCCGAACGACAACATTTATTACTTGGAAGGTGGAGTACTAGAAGATTCCAAGGATTCAGCGCAGGCGGACGGAGGCTCGGCCGCCCCTGAAGCAGAGGGAAGCGCAAGTAATGACTACTCTCAGACGAACGTGCAAGTCGCAGGCGTCGATGAGGCCGATTATGCCAAGACTGACGGACGGTTCATTTATCAGATCAGCGGCTCGCAGGTGCTTGTCATATCCATCGCCGACCCGGCTAAGCCTAAGCTGATTACACAGCTTGATTATACGTCCGAGAAAGGCTTCGTTCCGCAGGAGCTATATGCGGACGGCAAGAGACTCATCGTCATAGGCGGGAAGAGTACGTATGGCTACTATTTGTATGATAAAGGGCTTGTCGATACAGCTGACCCCGTGGCCGAGGCCAGCAACGAAGCTATCGACACCAAAGATTCCCCTTCGTTGGTAGACAAGAGAGCGATTATGCCTTCTATTCCTACTCGCAGCCTCGTCCAAACATTCGTTTACGAGATGGATGATTCCGGCATGCCAAAGCAAGTAAGAAGGATTGAACAAGAAGGCAGCTATGTCGACTCTCGCAAGGTCGGCAGCTCGCTCTATGTTATAAGCAATAAATTCAGTTATTATTACCCGGTACTCGATGACCGCAACACAGTCAGTCCTGAGGCCGTTCAATCCTTCGAGCCTGTATACGGGGACTCCGTAATATCCGATAAGCAGCAGTCGCTGCCGTTATCAGACATTCGTTATTTCCCTGGCTCGCAGGACAGCAGCATGCTTCTCATCGGCTCGCTCGATCTGGATCAACCCGAACAGAAGCTGCAGTTATCGGCTTATCTTGGGGCTGGCCAGACGGTATACGCTTCGGAGAAACATCTCTATGTCACGACGACGAAGTATGTACAACAATCAGGCAATTTGGGCACGGAGCAGACGCAAATTTACAAGTTCCGCTTGGATCAAGGCCATATTGTCTATATCGGCAACGGTTCAGTACCGGGCACCTTGCTTAACCAATATTCCATGGATGAGCATAACGGTTATTTCCGAGTCGCCGTCACGAAAGGAAATATGTGGGCTAGCGGTGCGGACACGGCAACGAACAATCTATATGTGCTGGATGAAAATTTGACGATAGCCGGCAAGCTGGAAGGACTCGCTCCCGGCGAGCGTATCTATTCCGTTCGCTTCATGGGCAATCGCGCCTATATGGTGACGTTCCGCAACGTCGATCCGCTCTTCGCTATCGACCTGCGCAATCCAGCCAAACCTGCCGTGCTCGGCCAGTTGAAAATACCGGGCTACAGCAATTATTTACACCCGTACGACGAGAATCATTTGATCGGCTTCGGCAAGGAGACCGTTCTCGTAACAACCGGCGAAGGTATGAGTCCGGATTCAGCGACCGCCTTCTACCAAGGGATGAAGATCGCCATGTTCGACGTTACCAACGTCAATAAGCCTATCGAGCAGTTCAAGGAAATCATCGGCGATCGAGGTACAGACTCCGAGCTGCTGAGCGACCATAAAGCGTTGCTATTTGCCAAGGATAAAGGGTTTATGGCTTTCCCGGTACAGCTTCATGAGATTAAGAACAAAGAAAATCTCGCGCCCGGCCAATTCCCGGCTTATGGCGAGTTCACTTATCAAGGCGCATACGTGTATAAGGTTGACTTGAAGCAAGGCTTCACCCTTCGCGGAACCATCACGCATCTGTCCGATGAAGATCTGCTTAAGAGCGGTCAATACGGCTTTGATTACAGCAAAGCGGTCAAACGCATCCTTTATGCAGGCGACACCCTGTACACGTTGTCGGACAGCATGCTGAAGGCGAACAACCTCGACAGCTTAAAGGAGCGCGGAAGCTTAACCTATCCGAAGTCATCCTATCCGAATACGGCTTATCCGGGCGGCCCGGAGACATTGCCGATGCCAATGATCGAAGAATAGGTCGAAACGAAGGCCGGAAATCGCGCTTGCTGCGGTTCCGGCCTTTTTGATATGAGCTATATTGGATTTCTGCACTAACTTTGATCGTTATCTATAGTTTTATTCCGTTCGAGAGAAAAGTTACCGCTAATATCCATTGTAGCTTGAAATATCGAGTTGAGTCCGTATACTTGTGTAAAAAGCTAGGATCTCAAAAAAAGGGAGCCATAGCCAAAATCCTCGTTTAGAATGGAGTTGTCGAGACAACATTCATTGGAGGGATTTTGGTA
>NZ_JBFRGE010000068.1:0-34824 GCF_052115185.1 Paenibacillus sp. 2TAB19
GTACATAGCATGATGCTCACTAATTATGTTATAATGCTTGGTATTTTAATATTAAGGGGTTATACCATGATTGAGTATTTGTCACGAAGCAAGCAGCACACTGAATTGTATTTAACTCAATTTGGCATTGAAGAATGTATTCCGAATCATTTTTTTGGGCCAGCCATAAGAAGTCACTTTCTTCTCCATTATATTTTGGACGGAGAAGGGATCTTTGAAGTCGACGGAAACAAATACCGGCTTCAGAAGGGTCAGGGCTTTCTTATATGCCCCGATGTCATTACTTATTATCAAGCCGATTCCATAAACCCTTGGTCATATTGCTGGTTTGGTTTTGACGGAACACTGGCGGAATTGCTCCTCAAGCAAGCAGGATTAACAAGGGCATGCCCAATCCTCAACTATGGTAAAGACGATAAGATCTATAATTATTTGAAGTTAATGGCCGAGGCCAATAGAAATCATAAAGCGAGAGAAACCAGACTGACCGGTTTGCTTTACTTGTTATTATCCCTACTTGCAGAATATGGTCCGGTAACGCCAACAGAGCAAAAGGAAAGTCGCGCGGAAATTTACGTTGAAAAGGTGAAGGACATCGTCGAAACCAACTTTGCTCAGATAATCACCATTGAGGACATTGCTCGCATAGTCGGGCTCAATCGAAGCTATCTTTGTTCGTTATTCAAACAACAAATGAATATTAGTATCCAGGAATACTTAATTCGTATTAGGATCCAAAAAGCATGTGAAATGATGGGGAACATTGAACTGTCGATAGGTGATATCTCCCGTTCCGTCGGCTACAATGACCCTTTGCTCTTCTCCAAAATGTTTAAAAAGATAATAGGAGCTTCCCCTAAGCATTACCGAACAAAAGAGGTAATCTTTTCCTAATGCCTGCTCAAGCACAGCTGGCATTTCAATGAAATCCTGAAAAAATCGCGTTATCCCATTTGGATAACGCGATTTTTATGTCCATTGATTTTACTTCCAAGTTGACTAGGTACGCATTTACACCCCGAACGCACTTGGACAGTGAATATGTTACGACTTTTGATAGCTGCGGCGGAAGGCGCCGGGTGTGAGCCGCTCCAGCTTCTTGAAGATTGCTCCATAATAGCTGGCAGATTCGAAGCCGACTTGATGAGCAATATCCTGCATCCCGGGCTGCACATTGTCGAGCAACAGTTCCTTGCTCTTGTTGATCCTTACTTGATTGACATAGCTGATGGGACGAATGCCCGTCGTTTTCTTGAACAAATGGCAGAAATATTCCGGTGTGACGCACATCAGTCCGGCGAGCGTCTGCAAAGTAATCTCTTCGGCATAATGCTGGTCAATATAGTCCAGGACCGGCTTTAACCGCTCATACTGCTGCCCGACGGTATCGCTGCCCTCGACAGAGATTCGCTGAATAATCTCCGTCAATAAGGTATAGAGGATGGCGGAGCAGGCGTAATTGTTTAACGTTTGCTCTTGCGGCGTTAGGGCAGCTTGCAGCAGCTCCCGCATTCGGGATAGAAGGTATTCGGGCGATGCGAGCGCGAATACGCATGTGTCTACAATGCYGACTGATTCAAACAAGTTCGCTGACCCGCTGCCATCGAAGATGATCCAGTCGACTTCCCAGCTCCCCGATAAAGCATAGTATTCGTGCTTCTGGCCGGGGAACAACAGCATGCCCATGCCTTGCTTGACGATATACTCCGTTTCACTTAGCTTGAGCTTGCCCTCGCCACTGCGGCATTGAATCCACTGATAATCCTGAATGCCTGAGTCTCGGCGTATTTGCTCCTGTTCATGATGCAGACCAATGCCAAGCAAATAAAAAGGGAGCAGCCTGTCTCGGGCGGAAAGTACCGGGAAAGCGCGATTGGGATTAGGCATGCGATCAACTCTCCTGTTATCTTAATATTATTATATCGTATTAATTATTTAAGATATTCACTCGAATTAATATATCATATAATCGCAATATATTGATGAATAAAGGAGATCACAGGATGACGATTAAGATCGGAATTGATTATTATCCAGAGCAATGGACTCCCGAGCTATGGGAGAAGGATGCAGCGCTTATGCAAGAGACGGGTGTTGCGGTTGTGCGAATAGCGGAGTTCGCTTGGAGCCGAATGGAACCGACCGAGGGTGATTATCGGTTTGAATGGTTGGATGCGGCTATAGAAGTATTTGCCGCGCGCGGCATGGAGATCGTTTTATGCACACCTACCAATACCCCGCCGAACTGGATGACAACCCGTTATCCCGATGTGCTGCCAATGGATGAGCAACGTCAAATCATCCGGCCGGGTGTGCGTGGACATCGTTGCAACAACAGCTATTCCTTGAGAATGCTGGGCTCCAAATTTGTGGAAGCGATGTCACAGCGCTATGCGAAGCATCCCGCCGTCATTGGCTGGCAAATCGATAACGAGATGCACTATCAGGAATGCCATTGCGATACGTGCAATCGTGCATTTGTCGCTTGGCTGCAGAAGCGTTATTCCAGTCTGGAAGAGTTGAACCGGGAGTGGGGCACGGTCGTCTGGAGCGGGGAGTACAGCAGCTGGGCCGAGGTAACGACGCCGCTCGGTACCAGTAAGCCGATGAATCCTTCCTATCTTCTGGAGTATAAGCGGTTCTGCTCGGATAGCGTAGGTTTTCTGCTGGGATGGCAGCTTGAAATTCTACGCAGCAACTGTCCAGGCCAATTCGTGACGCATAACATGTGGCAATACCCGAATAGCCTGGACTATTATGATCTTTACAAAGAGCTGGACTTCGCCTCAGTCGATTATTATCCGAATGAGCTGTATCGCGATTATGGCGATCGGTTTCCGAGGAACGGAGCGCTGTCGCTGGACTTGGTTCGCGGCATCAAGCGCCGCAATTTCTGGGTAATGGAGCAGCTGAGCGGAGCGCAAGGCGCATGGATGCCAATTCAGCGCACACCTTATCCTGGACTGATCCGAGCTCGTTCCTGGCAGACTATCGCCCGCGGCGCCGATATGGTCGTCCATTTCCGCTGGCGGAGTGCTGCCGTCGGAGCCGAACAGTTCTGGCATGGGCTTATCGACCACAGCAATGTTCCTGGACGCAGGTTCAGGGAGTTCGCGGAGCTTACTCGCGAGGTGAACCTGCTTGGCGAACTGCTGGCCGGCTCGACAATCGTTACTCAGGTTGCGATTCTGCATTCGCACGATCAGCATACGGCGCTTTCCCTTCAGGCGCAAGCGGAGGGGGGAATGCACTATATGGACAACTTGTCCTCTATGCACAATGCATTTCTGAAAATGGGCGTCGGTACGGACGTTATCAACTGGACCGAGGAGCTCGATGGCTACAAGCTGGTCATTGTCCCTTCCCTCTTTCTGTTAAGTGAAGAAGTAGCGCAGCGGCTGGAGCGTTTCGCAGCCGGGGGCGGCACGGTCGTCCTCACCAATCGGACAGGCGTGAAGAACATGAAGAATGTATGTGAGATGCTGCCTCTGCCGGGGCTGCTGGCGGAAGCGGCGGGTGTTGTCGTTAGTGAGTATGATGCAATCGGCAACAGCGAGCATCGGATTCGGAACGCGGAGGGCCGGACATTCGCTGCGAAGCAATGGTGCGATCTGCTGGAACTGCGAGGAGCAGAACCGATTGCCTGGTATGACAACGACTTTTACGAGGGTGTGCCGGCGGTAACTGTCAATAAGCTTGGTGAAGGTGAAGTGTATTATGTCGGCACTTGGCCGGAGCCATCGTATTTCTACCAGCTGTTCGAAGGCATATTGAAGGAAAAGGACTTGGCGCCCAAGCTCCAGCTGCCGGAAGGTGTCGAGCTGTCGATTCGAACGAAGGGTGAGGAAAGCTTCCTGTTCCTGATCAATTTGACCAATGAGCAACGTGAGGTTACGCTTGACGTTCCCTATCGCAGCTTGTTGACGAGCGAGAAATCAGAGCAGAAGTTGACGCTGCCAGCTCTGGGAGTAGATATTCTAACTTTATAAGATCAGTGGCTTGCATCTTTGCGAAGGGCTGTCTCACAAGGCTGAATACCTTGAGGGACAGCTCTTTATCGTTGTTCATTTGAAGTGAGGTAGAGTATTTATAAGGGGATCGCCCCGAAAGCTGTTGGCTCTCGGGACAATCCCCTATTACTCCGCTTATTCGATTAACCTTCGATCAGCTTCTTGTAAGCATCCATTTGACGTTGCAGCTCGGCGAGCACTTTGTCGTAACCCGCTGTTTTCAGCTTGTTGCGGAATTCTTCAACCGCTTTGACAGGGTCGCCTGCTTTACCGTACCCAATGGCAGGCCCCATCTCGCCGGATACTTGCGTAACCGCTGTGAGCTCAGCCTCAACCGGCGTTTTGTCGAAGACGAATTGACCGTAAGGGTAAGGTTTTTTGTAGCCGTCGTATTCCGCATAAAGCGTTTCTTCCAATTGATCCCATGTCGTTGCGCTCGGAATTTCGAATTTGTCGACGCGGCCGCCCCAGAAGTCGGCGTAGAATGCGTGCTTCGCTTCGTCGTAGCCTGCCGGCTGTTGACGTTTGCCGTCTACCACTTCATATTGAACGCCTTCGAGACCGTAGTTGATGAGGTGATAAATTTGCTCGTCGTTGCGAATCAGATCGTACGCCATAAGCGCGCGCTCCGGGTTTTTGCTGTGCGCCCCGACCGAAGTACCGCCGTGCGTGATCGACAGCTCCATCAGGTTGTTGGCGCGGGTACGGTGGAACGGGAACATTTGCAGCTCGGAGCCCGGTTGGTCTTTGTCCATTTGGACGCGAAGTCCGCCGAACGTCTGCGTATGATGCTGGTCAACGCCCGACAAGCCTGCACGGAGCGCTGCGCGCGCATCGTTCTTATTGTTCAACACGTCTTCGCGCCAGTAGCCTTTGTCTGCCCATTCCTTCATCAACTTGGCGTAGTTCAGGAACGTATCCTCGAATACAGGGCTGTTCACCGTATATTTCTCGTCATACGATTTCGTTGCGTAAATCGGCGTGTAACCCGTCGCGATCGGAAGCTCGAGGTTATCCGAATACGAAGCGACATAACCGCCGAACGTGCTCGTTTGCGCGGCTGCGTCCCAAGGGATAACATCCGGTTTATTGTCTTTAATATATTGAAGGTACTTGCCCATTGTTTCCCAATCCTTGATCGGCTCCGTAATGCCAGCTTCCTTCGCCCAGTCTCCGCGGTAAAAGAAGCCGTGGTTAACCCATTGCGTGTACTCGTTCTCGGGAATGAGTACGATTTTGCCGCCAAATTTGCTCTCTGCCCAGTCTTCTTCCGGAATCGAGTTCCACGTCTGCGGCGCGTACGTCGGCAATAGATCGTCGAGGTTCATGAATGCGCCGCGCTGAGCGTTGCCCCAAGTATCGAGCCAGTCCGTTCCAATCGTGATAAGGTCTATCGCTTCGCCCGACGCGAGCAGCAGGTTGTATTTCGTTGTCCAGTCGGCCCACTCCACCCATTTCCACTCCAGCTCGGCGTTGATTTTTTCTTTCATCAGCTTATTCACTTCGGCAAGCACCGCCTCGAACTGTCCATTGGTCGGTTTGTTGCCGAGTACGACGTAGCTGATTTTGACGAACTTGGACGTATCCGGACCTTTCGTTTCTTCTCCGCTGTTGTCTGGGGCATTCGTCGCTGCACCTTTATTCGTTTCGGCTGGCGGTTCGTTGTTGCCTCCGTTATTGCCCGAGCAGGCCGCTACAACGAAGATCATCATGATCGCAATCAGCAGCGCGGAAATTCTCTTCAAGTTGGACATTGCTATTCTCCCCTTTGATTTGATTAATTGGGCCTTAGCCCGCTATGTGAATAGACCGCTTGCGACAGACGGCCTACGGCACATTGAACACCAAACGCCAAGCACTACCCTTTTACCGCGCCAACCGTAATCCCTTTAATGAAGTAACGCTGTACGAACGGGTAAAACAGTATAACTGGCCCCGTAGCGACGACCGCAGTCGCCATTTTCATCGATTCCAGCGGCACATCGCGCAGCTCTACGTTGGAGGCGGCAGCGGAATTTCGAATGTAATCAGCACTAGTAATCGTGTTGTACAAAAACAGCTGAAGCGGACGATACTTCATATCCGCCGATAGGAACAGCATCGAGTTGTACCATTCATTCCAGTACCCCAAGGCGATGAACAAGCCGATCGTGGCGAGCGCCGGCGTCGTCATAGGCAGAATCAGCTTCAGGAAAATCGTAAAGTCGCCTGCGCCGTCGATTTTGGCGGATTCGGTAATCGCATGCGGGATCGAGCGCACGAAGCTTTTCATCATAATAATGAGGAACGGGCTAAGCAGCACCGGAAGCAGCACAGCCAAGTAATTGTCCTTTAGCGTCAAGTATTGCGTCATTAGCAGGTAGAAGGGAACTAACCCGCCGGAGAACAGCGTCGTGAAGTAGATGAAGAACGAGATCCCGTTGCGGTAGCCGAAGTCGGGACGCTGCAGCGCGTAGCCGGTCATCGCGACCAGGAACAAACCGATTGCAGTCCCGGCCAAAGTCAGGCCGAGCGTAACGAAATACGAGCCGATCATCATATCGGGATTTTCGAAGACGACTTTGTACGCGAACGTACTGAATTCTCTCGGCCAGAAGTTAAAGCCAAACTTCTTAATGGCTCCTTCCGCGGTGAATGACGTGCCGAGTATGAGCAGGAAAGGCAGCAAGCAGCAAAGCGCGAAGAAGGATATGAACACATAGCCGAACACTCTGACGATAATGCCGCTCATGTCGGTTCGTATGCTTCTGGACTCCTCCGATTGTTCCATGACATTCACCTCCTAATGGGTCAGAATAGGGAGTTCTCGGGTGACGCTTTCTTCACAAGCCAGTTCGCGGTGATGACAACGATGAAGCCAAAGACCGATTGATACAGGCTCACGGCGCTGCCGATCGAGAAGTTGAAATTGGTCATAAGCGCGCGGAATACGTAGGTCTCGATAATATCCGTCGTCGGATACAAAGCCGTATTATTCGCCCCGACAAGGTTGTAAAAGAGTCCAAAATTGCCTTTCAGCACGCCGCCGAGAGAGAAGAGCATCAGAATGATAAACGTCGGCTTCAGCCACGGAATAACGATGTAGAGTATGCGTTGGAGCGCGTTCGCTCCGTCAATCTCGGAGGCTTCGATAATTTCATTGTCGAGACCCATGATAGCTGCGAAGTAAATGATGGAGCCGTAGCCGGTAGCTTGCCATAAGAAGGTGAGGACGATAATGAACGGCCAGATCGTAGGATTGGAGTAGGTTTTGACTGGCTCCATGCCAAGAGATTCGAGTATCCCGTTCAACAGGCCGTAGTCGTAGCTGAGGATGTTGTAGGCAATGAGGCCGATAAGCACGGCCGAGATGAAGTGAGGAAGAAACATGAGCGTTTGCGATACTTTTTTGAACCATTTTTTGCGCAGCTCGTTAAGCAGGATGGCGACGAATATTTGCAGGAAGTTGCCTAACACGATAAAGACCAGATTGTAGGCTACCGTGTTGAAGGTGAGCCGCCATAAGTCACCGTTGATGACGAGAAAGCGGAAATTGTCGAAGCCGACGAATGGACTTTTGAATATGCCGTCCGAGTAGTTGTATTGAATGAACGCAAGGTACAAGCCCGGCATCGGCAAGTAGGCGAATATGATGAAGAAGAGGATAGCAGGCAAGCACATAAGCATTAACGTCTTGTTATTCCAAAAGCGCCTGAGCCGTCCCGAGCCGGCAGGCAGGGGCTTGCTGCTCGGGACGGATGTTTTCAGAGCGGTTGACATGGTAATCCCTCCTTGTTGCCTAGCATTGAACAGGCGTGAACGAGATGGAATCCAGTGTACCCTTGTTGCTGCGATCGACAGCCTCCAGCCATATCCGGACTCTGCCTTCACCCCCTTGAAGCCAAGCACCCGGCAAGTAAGCCGAATTCGTGCTGCCCCCTGTCAGCACCGGCCGATCATTATCGCAAGGCAGCCATAGTCTGCCTATGATTCGATCCTCCAGCATAACGGTCAACTTCAGCCCCCTGCCATTAAACTTCATGCGCCAGCCTGCGCCCGAACTGGAATTGACGACCGCCCCATACAGCCAAGCCGTTGCTCCCGGTTCAAGCGAGATCGGCAGCTCCGCTCGCGTTGCTTGATCGCGCTCCCCGTCTGCCGCCGCTGCCAGTTGCTGCTCCTCCGCGCCGCTGACGGACCAATCGGTCGCATCATTCCCCTCGTATAAGACGACATTGCCGGATGGCAATCCGAGCACTCTCTCGATAAATATGGTCAACCGCGTCTCCTTGCCTGCCTCTACATAAGGCGTAATGTCGACATAGGGATCGAATGGGTTGACGACTAAGCCCGCAGCCGTGCCCGCAACAAATACCTTCGCATGCGACTGCAAGTCTTGAAAATAAAGCGTCCACGAATCGGCATCCGCCGCTGCCCGGAAGGTCCGGCTATAATATTCGAATGCCGGATGATCGGGAGACAACCAGCCGCCGAAGCTGACGATCGGCCACAGACTCCGATCGATGTCGCCAATAAGAGCTTCCTGAAGCTCTCGCCTGTCTGTGCGGTATACGCTCCAATTCCGGCTTAGATCGCGCACAGCCGTTATCGCTGCCATGCCGGACATTCCCTTCATCGCGTTCAGCCTTAATGCCGGAAGCCTCGGGTCATCGAAGTTCGTATGACCCCATATTTCAGTTCGGGCGGTGAGCCTGCCCGCCTGCAACGGACGCGCTTCGTCCAGCGGCATGTAGCGGCTGCCACCGCCCGGCGTCGCCGTACCTACATAATCACCGTCTGAATACAGCGAGATGACATCGCTTGCTTCGCGAAGCAGAATACCTTGCACGGGCTTGCCGCCAGGCACATCGACAGAGGCTTCGTACCAGGAATAACCTCTATATACGCCTAACGTTTCCAGGCGGCTTGCTTTCGCTGCTCTGCTGACTAGAGGCTCGCGAGGATTGATCGGCTTAGCCTCATCGTCTGCGCTTATCTCATACGCGATGACCGGATGGTCTTCGGCACTCTCATAACGGATAGCCTCGCCGAAGGCAATCGCTCCAAGCTCATCGAATGGCTCGGCAATAAGTGCTTCCTCTCTGCTATGCACATAAAGCATTAGCTCGCTTCCGTCCGCCAGTCGAATGCAGCACTCGGCAGCTTCCGTTCCCTCGAAGCTTAACTGCAGCGCACTATCTCGCTGCACGGCTTCTAGATGTTGCGCTTTTTCCACGAACCAGCCTTCTCCCAGCTCCAGCAAGATGCGGCCTCTTCCTTCCGTGTGGAACGAAATCGCCGCGCCGCCTGCAAGCCGCTTCGCCATATAGAGCTCCGCTGTCGACTGTGCAAGCTTCCCTTGAATGCCCCAGCCGGTAAGCGGCAGCTGCACCGGGAGCGCCAATGATCGACCGCCCTTCAGCACGAACGTCGTAGTTCTGCCTACTATCCGTGCATCCGAGAATGCAAGCTCCTTGTCGCGATYGTCCAAATTCGTTATGAACAGCAGTTGCCCTCCGCCCTGCAAGGTCAATACATGCGGTCCAGCGACTCCGCTCGTTTCTCCTGCGACAGCCATACTCGCTGCTTCATCCGCGCTTGCTACCGTAGCAGCGGCCAGCGATGAGCCATAGGCTTCAAGCAAACGTCCGAGCAGCCTGCCCTCGTAAGCCTCCTGCCGAATATGGCCTTCCGGCGAAATCATGCCGCCGAAATCGTAATCCGAAGTCATGAACGCAAGCGGCTTACCCCAATTGTTCGTCGCGTTCGTGAAGCCGAAGTCCGTACCCGATACTTGCAGATAAGGCCCAAGCAGCTTGGCGCCGCAGGCTAACAATCTTCGCAGCAAGTAATGCGCTCTGTTCGTCTCCGTCACGAGCAGCGGGTAGTTCCGCTCGGCCAACAAATCACGATAATGCAATACTTTGGACTCGAACTCCGGATCGCGATTGTCCGGATAGAAGTTGCAGGTCGGAACGACTCCGTCCGCAAGACCGGATGCCTGCGGCAATCCCCCTTGTCCGGCGCAGGCGAAGATGGGTACCGAAATGCCGTGAGCCAGCGACTTATCGCGAAGAGCTGCCATGTACCCCGCCGGATCGGAGCAATCGTAGAAGTCCAGCTCATTGTCGAGCTGCACCGCGATAACCGTACCTCCTTCTCCCGCTTGGTAAGCTTTCAACAGCGGCAATACCCGATCGTACCAGCTTGATACGCTTCGCAGGAATGCATCGTCGTTATCCCGCAGCTTCATGTCTTTGGCGAACAAATACGCCGGCAGAGCGCCGCCATCCCATTCCGAGCAAATATACGGTCCAGGTCTCGCTACAACCCACAGTCCAACCTCCGCAGCAGCCGCTAGAAAAGCGCTTATATCACGCTCGCCGCCGAAATCCCATACCCCCTCCGCCAGCTCGTGATAATTCCAAGGGAAGTAGACGTCGATGCTGTTGTAACCGAACGCCTTAACCTGCTCCATCCGCTCCTTCCAGTAAGCCCGCGGAATGCGGAAGTAGAATAACGACGCGCTTAGCAGTACTTGCGGCTTGCCATGAATGCGTACCGCTTCTGCTTCGAATTGAACGGCTGCCTTCGCCTGAATGTCCATGCTCATGCCTTAACCCCCTACCGCATTTAGTGTTTAGTCGCGAATGTTCGCAATAATCATCGAAATATGTAACCCGTTTCATGAAACCCGTTACATTTTAGGCAAAAATAAATACACTCTCAATCGACCGAGCGTGAACGGCCAAACGCCTCTACAGTGGCGGCGTTAAGCAATCGTTTCGCGCAGAATTCTAAATGACTGGCTAGAATTCAAAAAAACAATAATTGTTTTTTCTGCGGTATCCTGACGTGTATCGTGTGCGGATCGTCGTATGTGTGAAAGCACCGAAATAAAATGTAACGGGTTTCATTTGTGAGTGTGACAACTGCCAAAGTTTAGACACCTTGATTCTATTCAACCATGAAAGCGTTGTCAATAAGTTTTTTTGGAGCTGCTATTCGTCTTATCATCACCTTGCTTATCTCGGAACCGCAGTCGTCTCTCGTATGATGAGCACCGGTCTTACTCTCGTATGCTTATTCGCTTTCGTCTTCGTAATCAGCTGGTGCAGCACGTCTGCGGCGCTCCGGCCCACATCGTAGCATTTCAGAGAAACCGTCGTCAGCTCGGGAATGCTGTTCGCGGCATACGGAATATCGTCAAAGCCGACTAGCGACAGATCTTGAGGCACGGACATGCCGGCTTTGTAAGCAACCTTCATGACGCCGATCGCAACAAGATCGTTCGCGCAGAAAATAGCGGTCGGAAGCTCCGACTCCTGCAGCAGCTGGTTCATGAACCGCTTGCCGCTTTCGACCGAGAAGCCCCCATCGAGCAGCCATTCTTTGCGAACCGTCAGTCCATTCTGCTCCATTGTGCGGACGTAGCCTTGAATACGCTGCAGCGTATTGGACATGCCTCGATAACCGCCTACAAAGGCAATATCGCGGTGCCCTAGATCAATCAGGTGCTGAGTCGCCAGCACGGCGCCTTCGCGTTCATCGGCAAATACACGGTTCATCGAATGGCCGGGCAAGCTCCCGTTAATCAACACCGTCGGCACGCGCTTGCTCACTTCGAGTACCTCGCTGACCTGCTCCTTGGTAGGTCTAGCTAGATTAATCCGGCCGCCGATCATGACGATCCCATCCACCTGCTTCTCGAGCAAAATATTTAAATATTGCGATTCACGCTCATACTGCTCCTTGGAATCTCCGTTCGTAGATACGGTATCGCAAAGAAAGAAAGTATATCCCTTGCTTCTCGCTTCCTGCTCCAAACCTGCCAGCACCTCGGGAAAGAACGGGTTCGTAATGTCCGGCAATATGACCCCGATCATGCCTGTCTCCTTCTTCGATAAGCTTCTAGCCAGCGCATTCGGCTGGAACTGATACTTGTTAATGAGCTCGACGATCCGCTCGCGCGTCGATTTCTTCACGGGAGCGGTGTTGTTAAGCACGCGCGACACCGTCGCTACCGAGACGTTCGCTTCCCTTGCTATGTCGTATACCGTGACCGGTTTCAAATGTGGTCGCTCCTTTCCCCCTGATCCGTTCTTAGGTAGAATAGCAGACTTTTCCTAAAATAAAAACGAGTATTTTCCAGCTTTTTCAAATTTGTTTTTATGACAGCATTCGACTCTTTTTAACTATTCGGTATAGATTGGATTTTGTACAGGCTAATGGGCTAAATGACATCAAATATGTAGTTTGAATGGATTCCATACAGGCAAAAGAGGCAAGTTGGACGGAAACAAGTAAAATCGGCGAATTAGGCTGTATGAGTTCCAATCAAAGGTGCTTCTTCACTCTACAGCAGGGTATTAGGTTGGACGGTTTCCATTCAAATGTGATTAACGATCGGATGCGGATGAAGCTTATGTCCCTAAACAGTTCGCGTGACATAAGTATCCCGATCCATACGCAAAGAACCTCAAACCTTCCACTGCAAAGTGAAAGCTGAGGTTCCTTTTCTCAAAAGCATATGGCTTTGAAACTATTACTGCTTCTATGATTCTCGTATCCAAGTCTCATATCGACAAAATGTCTTATCCATTTCTCGTTGTTAACCCGACGTTATCTCGTACTGCTCGACAAACGCTGCGCTCGTCCATCTACGGGCTAGCGCATCACCAAAAAGTAAAATACTGCCGCAAGCACGAAACGGTACAATGCGAACCATTCCAGCTTCAGTCGCTTGATCAAGTTAAGGAATGTCACAACCGCAATCATAGCGACAACGAATGCCGCGATAAAGCCGATCAGGAACAAGAGAAGGGAATCCGAGTTCAGATGCTCGCGGCTATCGTACATATCGAGAATCGTCGCGCCGAACATAACCGGCACCGAGATGATGAAAGTGAAGTCAGCCGCCGCCTTCTGGCTCGTCCCGAGCAGCAAGCCGCCGGAAATCGTCGAGCCCGACCGGGAGAAGCCCGGCCATAAGGCGAAGCATTGGAACAAGCCTATTCCTAGCGCCTGCTTATACGTAATATCGTCGGTGTTCTCCGCCGTCACCTTGCGCTTGACGCGGCTGGCGATAATCATCAGTATGCCGCCGATCACAAGCCCGATGAGCACCGGTCCCGGCCCGAACAGCACATCCTTGATAAAGTCCTTGAATACCAAATAAACGATAAGCGCAGGGATCATAGCAACGATGAGATGCAGGGCGTTCAGCTTGCCCGGCGTCTTGAATTTAAAGGCCAGCATGTCCTTCAATATGCCCATATACCTAGACCAATAGAGAACGAGCACCGCCATGACCGCGCCTAGTTGAATGACGATTTTGAACGTATCCGCCGCTTCCCCTTCGAAATTGAGCAAGTCTCCCACAAGAATCATATGGCCCGTAGACGATACCGGAAGAAACTCCGTCAACCCTTCCACGATGCCAAGAATAATCGCTTTAATGAAATCGTACATAAATCATTGTCCGCCTTTCTTACCCTATCGGTTAGTGAGTGCGATAACTTAGCAAAGTATACTATAATTACAATGCTGCTTGTTTACTAGATATATAAGATGCCAGCTGCAGTTATTCCATTATGCCAGAAATAGACAAGCCCGTACAAGGAGACTGAGTCCTATGCCGTTCTTGTTCCAACCAGGCGATTATCCGGAAAGTCCTGGCTGCTATATGATGAAGAGCGCCGATAGCCGCATCCTGTATATCGGCAAGTCCAAAAACTTGCGGAATCGGCTGCGCTCTTACTTCACCAAGCAGCATGAGCATAAACGCATCAAGCAGCTCGTAGAAGAAATCGCCTCCATCGAGATTGTGCTCGTCAATAACGAGGCAGAAAGCCTTTTGTTGGAAAATAATTTGATCAAGCTCCATAAGCCGCCATACAACCGCGCCCTAATGAAAGAAGAAAGCGGCTACGCCTACTTGCAGTTTACAAAGGAGAAGCTTCCTAGACTGGAAGTCTACTACCGAAATCAAATGAGCAGCCATTCCAAGGAATCTGCTGGCGAGAAGTTAGGTCCGTTCAAGAGCTCGCGATATCGCGATGCGCTCCTGACGGTCGTAGCCGAGCATTACGGACTGCGTACTTGCGATCCTATGCCGAAGCGCGTCTGTCTGCAATATCATATCGGCAAGTGCAGCGGCGTATGTGAAGGGCTCATATCAGAATCGGATTACTTGGACAATGTGCGCCGGGCTTCGGAACTGCTCATGAACAAAGGGGAAAGCTTGATCGAAACCTTATATGCGCAAATGGAGCGCTATGCGGAGCTGATGCAATTCGAGAAGGCGCAGCGTCTCTTTCTTAGCATTCGCAACCTGGAGCATGCATCCGACAAACAAATCGTAGAGAGACAAACCGCGATTGACCAAGACGTCCTCTACTTTGAACATCCGTTCGTCATGATCGCCAAAGTAAAAGAAGGCATGCTGAGCGAATTCCAGTTGCTGCCCCTGGGCGACGGATCGCAAGACAATGCTGTTGATACGTTTCTTATGACGCAATATGCGCCGTTTAAGGGACAAAGCAGACCAAGCGAACTGATCGTGAATGCAATCAACGATTTGAAAAATGTCCGCTCAGCGTTAAACCCTCGGGGAGCAGCCCCCATTACGATCACAATCCCAAAGCGCGGGATCAAATACGAGCTRCTGCAGCTCTGTCGAATAAACTATGAATACCGCGTCAATGCGCCAAAATAAAATCGACGACCGGCTTTGGATCCTCCAAGCTATGAGGATGATGCCCAACTCCCGGCTTTACGATCATCTCGAACTCTCCGCCGAGATTGCGGTACCTCTCCTCAAGCACCGACGCATTTTCGCTCATCGGAACAGGAATATCCGCATCGCCTGCAACGACAATGATCGGAATGCCAGCTTGGGCCAGCGGCTCGAGCCGATCAAGCGGCGATACGCCTTCATAGGCAGTTTCCTTATCCGTCATGCCATAAACGGCTTTGCACTGCTCCCATTCTGTTTTCCATTCCCAATCTGCGCCGACTCCTTTACCTTTGCCGCCCGGCCAACTGCTGATGTCGAGCACGGGGGCGTCCAAGTAAACGGATCGGATGTGTTCGGGATGGGCAATCGCATAATTCATCGCGTAAAGCCCGCCGCGACTGAAGCCGAAGAGGACGGTCTTGTCGGCCACGCCGAACGTCTCGTTAACGAATCTATGAAACTTTTCCATCAGATCTACCGCACCAGGGCAACCGTACAGATCGCTAATTCTGTAATAGGCGATTGCCCAGCCTTGGCTGAGAAGCGCCCGATCAACGGTCGCGAAAGCATCGAAAAACTCGGCACGCCACAGCCACGGCTTGCCCGGCGCGTAATCCTTCGGGGCCACGATGAAGCCTTCTCTTCCTTCCAGCATGAATTCGCTTCGTTTATAGCCGTTCCAATCTCCGACTTTAATGCCGTCATCCAATTGCAGCTCTCGTTCCAACGTGATATTAAACAACGATTGAATCAGTCTTCTAGCAACTAGCCAATCAAGCTTCATTTGAGGCATCCCCGCCGGCATTTCATCAAGCCGCACAACGAAATCCGCATCAAGTTCCGCACTCTCCCTGATCAATACTGAATCAGACTCCACGACAACGATCGCCTTAGCACCGGCGGAACGTACGCTCTCGATGGACCGATTCAATAATTCTGCGGTAGAATGCAAGCTTAATAGGACCCAATCGATTGGCTCTGCTTCCAGCTCATCCAACTTAACAAAGCGAATCTCTCGATTTGGGTGATGCTTCCCGAAGTATGCGTCCAAACAGCCTGCCACGCCGCTATCTTTCCAAAGGCTGCCTTCAGCGAAAGCGACTGTCAGCTTGGCGGGAACTTCGCCGTTTTTACCGAATAAAGGTATCATACCATCCCAACCTTCTCTCCATTAGTCTAGCAGTTAATTAAAGGAATCTTTGCATTGATCATACACCTTCATTCATCAATGGTCATCAGTTAGGGACCTAGGCGACGCTATTAGGCCAAATTACAATCCTATTGCGCGGTTACGGACCAAGGAGGCTTTATGGGCTCATTTTCCAAACAAATCAGCGCTGTTTGTCACGGATAGAGTATGCTGAGTCCGTAATGATGGGAATCAGAGGGAGAAAACGCAATTACGGTCTATATGGTCCGCAATACGATCAACCAGCTAATTACTTTCTTATGGCTCAAGATGAAAAAAAGCCTAGCGAAACGGAGGTCAACATCCTCAGATTCGCTAGGCTTTTGTTTACTTGGTCTAAACCACATTATTGTCCAAATGAATGATTGCGCGAGCCAATGCCTCTGCTCCCTGGGCGATAGGCTGAATATCCGTCCATTCTTCCGGACAGTGGGAGCGTCCGCCTAAGCTTGGCACGAACAGCATCCCGATCGGCGCAATCCGGCTCAATTGGTTGCCGTCATGGCCGGCGCCGCTTGGCAGCTCGGCATACAGCGAGTCGCTCCCTAGCGTTTCACGGCATGCTAGAGCAAGCGCGCTGCGGATTTGCTCGGGAACGGTTACCGGTTCCGAGCGGGTCAGAGCTTCAATTCGAATGAATAGTCCCCGATTCTCCACCAGTGCCCTGGCGCGTTCCAAATATTGCTCGCACACTTCGGCGATCAACGCGGCATCGATGCTTCGAACCTCAAATTTAAACGTTACTTCGCCAGGCACGACATTCGCCGCATTCGGATTAACATTTACGACGCCGATGGTGCCGACAACAGGACTGCTGTATGTTTTGCGGCAAATCGTTTCCAGCTCGACAAACAGCTCTCCGGCCGCTGGCAAGGCATCGCGCCGCATCGTCATCGGCGTTGTCCCGGCATGATCCGGTTGCCCTATAACCGTTATTTGATAGCGGCTAATGCCGACAATTCCGGTTACTACCCCGAGCGGTTTGGACGTTTCCATCAAGACGGGGCCTTGCTCAATATGCAGCTCCAAATAAGCGGCAACCGAGCCTTGCTTCCTCRCCTCTTGTTCAAGCCGAGCAGGATTACCGCCCGCTTCGGTGATACAATCGATCAGCACGCGTCCCTCAGGATCACGGCTGTTGCGCATGTCTTCGCTCAGGTTGCCGACCATTCCCCGGCTTCCGACGGTTGAAACGCCGAAATCGGTCGGTTCCTCCGCCGTAAAATCTACGATTTCTAGCGAATGCTCCAATTGAATGCCCGTTTCCTTCAGCATCCGAACGATTTCCAACCCTACCACTACACCCGCTATGCCATCGAATCGTCCGCCGCCTGTAACGGTATCCGTATGCGACCCCACCATAATCGGAGGCAGCTCAGGCTTGCGTCCCGCAAGTCGGCCAATGACGTTCGAGGCCGCATCCTGATAAACATCCAGCCCCAGCGAATCCATCTCCCGCTTAAGCCATGCGCGTCCGTCTTCATATAGCGCCGTAAAAGGACGTCTGGTCCATGGCCGCTCCGGATTCGTGATTTTGCTTAATGCTTCAATATCGGACCAGATTCTGGCCTCACTTGGCTTCAATGACAACCGAATCATTGCTCTTCGCCTCCTTGTAAGGTTTTAATGGCAAATACGACACATGGTCGGGCTTAACGAATTGCCCGATACACTTATCGGACACGGACTTGCCGTCATAAACCTCATGACCGCGAACGTAGGACGCCCCGATTCGGCCCTTCATTTCCAATCCGTGATACAAGCTCCAGCCTGCGTTGCTATGCTGGTCGTTCTCGTCGAGCATCCACCGAGCAGCAGGATCGATTGCGATAAAATCGGCATCCGCGCCTATTTTGAGCGCGCCTTTGCGATCGGAGAGTCCATATACTCTTGCCGGATTTTCGCTAACTAACCTTACAAGGTCGTGGATCGACAGCCGCCCTTCCGCTACGCCGAAGGCATACAATAACGGCACAAGCGTTTCTACTCCCGGCGCACCCGATGCATTGTCGAAGATGTTCGACGCGCTTTTTTTCTCGATTTTCCAAGGAGCATGATCAGAGGTTACGAGACCGATAGCTCCGTTTCTGCACTGCTCCCACAGCTCCGACTGATCCGCAAGCGCTCGAAGCGGCGGATTAATCTTAGCTTTGGCGCCCATCCGCATCATATCGCGATCCGTTAGCACAAGGTAGTGGATGCAAGTCTCGACGCTTACGGCAACGCCTTCCCTTGCATAGCTTTCCGCCAACCTTACCGCATGCGGAACGGTTGTATGATGGAAGTGGACATGCGCGCCGGACCAATAAGCAAGCTCAAGCGCGGTCGCCACGGCCGTGCTTTCCGCAACCGGCGGCCTTGATTTGCAATGCAGCAGAGGATTATGATGCACATCCCCCGCCTCATGCTTCTTCAAATGCCGGCGAACGATTTCATCATTCTCGGCATGCAGGCCGACGGCGCGCTTCTGAGCGGCAATATGCTCGAACGCTTCCAGCATTTCGCCGTCATTGATTCGAGGAAATCGATACGAGTTCGTATTGAAGGTCGATAGCTTAAAGCCGCAAGCTCCCGCTTCAGTGAGCCTGGCGATTTCGCCCATATCGCCATCCGGCCGGATCGTCGCAAGCAAGGCAACGTCAACGAACGCTTCCTTCCCGATGCGTTCGGCTTTCCTTGCCAGAAGCTCCGCCGTCCATACCGGTTCGTCGGAATCGTATGGCATATCGATGATCGTCGTCACGCCGCCGGCTGCCGCGGAGCGGGTCGCTCCCGTTATTCCCTCGGAAGGCTCACTGAAGCAATGAACATGCGCATCTATCGCTCCGGGGACGATCCACATGCCGGCAAAGTCTTGATGGTTGTAGGAATCAAACGGCTCTCCGTCTTCTAATATCGCCGCAATGCTGCCTTGATTGATAGCCAACACGCCGTTATTCACGATTCTACCGCCGGGCAGGACCAAATTGCCGCGAACGGAAAGTTCGTAGGCTTGATCTTTCATTTGTAGGTTCACTTCTTTCGATAGAAATCGAGTTGATTAGACAACTATTATTGCTCGCCTAATGCGGATTTAATGGCTTGCAGCAGTTGACCGCTTTTGCACAATTCATATATTTGTTCAATATCCTTGGTTTGCTCACGATCTTGGTCCAAGAAAGGCACAACGGAGCGAATAGCGCGATATGCGGCTGCCGCCCCCTTTCCTAATCGAAGCTCCCCGCGCAAATCAATCGCTTGCGCGGCATGAAGCAGCTCGATTGCGAGTACGTAGTACAGCCGGTCAATAATATCCCTTGTTTTGGCTACGACGAACGGCGCATTCGTGCCATGGTCCTCAATATCCCCTGCGAGAGAATAATAATCGGCAGAAGCCGGGTTAGACAGATGACGGATTTCGGCGTCAAGCGCGGTTACCGTTTTCTGTACGGTGCACAATCCGATCGACGAAGCTTCATCCGCGGTAAGAAAGCGGGGCAATCCCGTAAAGGCGGGGTTGCCAAGCTTTAATGTCCGGAAGCAGGAGCTCCGCGAGACGTGGACAAGCGCATTGCCCAGCATCTCGAAGCCGAGCACCCATACAATCGGATCAAAATTAGCACAAGCTACGATACGCCCTTCATCCGGAAGCACGCACGGGTTGTCATCCGAGCTGTTCAAATGGGTAACAAGTCGGCTCTCTGTATAGGCGAGCGAGTCCCTTGCGGCTCCGTGAATTTGGCATGCATCTCTAAAGCTTAGCGGGTCCTGCAGCGATTCGGCATTCTGATTGTCCCAAAGGTCGCTATCGCGAAGTAACCGACGAATTCCACCTAAACTTTCAAGCTGCCCTTGATAAGGTCTGACATGATGCACGGCGGGATCGAGCGTACTGACATTGCCGCGCAGCGCCTCGAGCGATAAGGCAGCCGCAGCGTCTGCAAGCTCCAGCAGCAGGCGGCCTTCATGCAAAGCCAGCGCTCCGATTCCGGACGAAACCGCATTGGAGCTGACGATTGCGAGCCCGTCTTTTGGCCCCATCCGCAAAGGTTCCAGCCCTGCCCGAAGCAATGCTTCGCCAGCCGGGATGAGCTCGCCGCCATAGCGCACGTCCCCTTCACCGATCATCGCCAAACCAATGGGCGATATAAGCGTAATGTCCGAAGCGCCGACCGAGCCGCGAAGCCGCAGCACGGGATGAATGCCATGATTAAGAAACTCCGCGTATCGCAAGGCGACCGCCGGCTGGACGCCCGTATGTCCCAGAAGAAGGCCGTTCAGCCTGGCTAGGAGTACCGCGCGCACTTCCTCCTCCGTCGCCTCCGGCTTGACCGCCGCATGATGGGAAAATAACAAATTACGGTTAAAGTCTTCGAAGAAGGAGGGCGTAATCTTCTTGTCCTTGTTCCAGCCTACGCCACGGTTCAGTCCATATACGGGCTGATCCTGCTCGGCAAGCTCGAATACGAGCTTCCGCGACCGCTCCAGTCTCTCCGTCGCCGCCGCAGCTACCGAAACCCGCTTTTTTCCGTAAGAGACGTTGTATAATTCCTGTATCGTAAGGCTTCTTCCGTCAAGGAGCAGCGTTTCCCCGCGATCTACCCGCCCGCCGTTCACGGCTAAACCCCTGATCCGGACGGCGTTCCCAAATATTTCAGCAGCTCGATCCCCATAGCTTGCTCGACTTCCGGATAAACGGAAGGATCCTTCACGCTCGAGCTCAGCGGAATAAGGGAACGGTCAATAACGAATACGCCGATCTCCGCCCCTTCTTCGATATGTCCAACGCTTACGGGACGTCCCGTCTCCAGCGATAAGGTGGCGATGACATCGGGGAAGGTGCTAAGCCGCTCTCCGTCCGGCCCATCCACGGCCATATATTCATTCATGACATGCAGCTTCACAACTCTGCCGTCCGCTTCTTCCAAATCAATCGTGCCAAGGTCGAAGGCTCCCGCATAATGGACGTCCTTCTTCGTTATGCGTCCCCTAGCCAGCAATTTGCCGCCGGTATGGCCGCAAATCGTTTGAAGCACATGCTCCGTGCCTTGCTGCTCCGCCTCGATAATAGCCTTGCCAAGTTCTATCGCGATAGATATGCCGCCTATCGCCGCATGCTCCTTTATATACTTCGCCGGCAGCGGATGCCGCGCGGCAGCGATAAACCCGCCAGCCATATCGGATGCCGTTCGCAAAATGTTGGACGTGCGTGCTGGCGTTCCTTTCACGACCAGCTCGATATACGAGCCAAGCTCCGGTTTGCCGCCGACAACCGCTTGTATCGTTTCGTATTCAAGGCTTGATGCGAGTCCCAGCGAACCCATCTTGCCGGTTGGATGCGCCCTGATGTCGCCGGTGGCGTCTACCACGACAAGGCCGAGCGCAGCCGCTGGCAGCCAGCCGTTAATCGAGCTCGACATGCCGTTCTGCGGCGTCATGACGCCAACGATCCTTCCCTCGTATTGCTCCATAATGAGCTCGACCGCTTTGATATAATCTTTGCCTAGCATCTGCCAATCCGTACCTGCAGGCGCTCCGATTGCCGTGCATGTCAGCACGATCGCATCGTCCGGCAGCTCATCCACCGATACAAGCTTCGGTTTGCCGATCGCCAGCGCCGCGCCTCCAATTTCTAGTCCATGGTCGACCCAGCCGCCGCCTCCGCTTGCATAGACGGAACCTCCCCGGACCGCTGCGAGCACGTCCTCTTTCGTTAATTCACGCATGTCATTATCCTCCTGCCAGGTAGTAGTGAAAGTGTGCAGCTCATATCAATCGGCGTTAACGCGCCGTATCCCTTTTTTGTCGATTTCGTCGAACGATTCTTCGTAGCCGGCATCGGCGTAACGAAGCACGCCAAGGCCTGTATCATTAGTCAGCGCCGTCTGCAAACGTTCCTCCGTCGCCTCTGCTCCGTCGGCTACGATCGTAATTCCCGCACTGGTCATGAAGCCGGCATAACCGCCGCCTCCCGAATGGATGGCAACCAAATCGGCCATCGACGAGCAGCTCATCATCGCATTCAATAACGGCCAATCAGCGATGGCATCGCTGCCGTCCTTCATTCTCTCCGTCATAATCGTCGGATGCGCCATTGCACCGGCATCCAGATGGTCGCGGGAAAAGGCGATCGGTCCCGAAAGCTTGCCTTCTCTGACCATTTGGTTAACCGCTAGCGCCAGCTTCGTTCGGTCGCCGTGCCCGAACCAGCCGATTCGAGCAGGCAGCCCTTCCACCGGCACGTAGGCGTTAGCCAACCCGATCCAGTTGGTCACGATATCGTTGTCCTTGAATTCGTCCAAAATATACTCGTCGATGATGCGAATATCTTCCTTATTACCGCTAAGCGCGATCCAGCGGAAAGGTCCGATTGCTCTTGCGAACAGAGGGCGCAGAAACGCTTCGGTAAATATATCGATGTCGAACGCACTGGGCTCTCCGTATTTGACCGCTTGCGTTCGAATGTTATTGCCGTTGTCAAAAACGATCGAGCCGCGCGCTTTAAATGCGAGCATTGCGCCCACTTCCCTAGCGATGGAAGCTCCCGCGTCGTCTTGCAGTTTTTGAGGCTCCGCTACTCTAGCTGCAGCGGCCTCGGCGACCGAATAGCCGCTTGGAATGTAGCCGTATAGAAGATCATGCGCCGACGTTTGATCGGTAACGATATCCGGAATGATGCCTCTTTCCAGCAGCTCCGGATAGACATCCGCCGCATTGCCCAGCAGCCCGACCGATACGCTTGAACCGCTCGCCTTCGCTTCGTCGATCCAGCGCAGCGCTTCGTCCAAATCGCTGGTCTTGCGCTCCAAATAACCGGCCGCGATTCGCTTGTCCATTCGCTCCTCCGACACCTCGACGCATAGGATAGCCGCTCCCGCCATCTTCCCTGCAAGCGGCTGCGAGCCTCCCATCCCGCCTAGTCCCGCGGTAAGGATAAAGCGGCCGCTTAAGCTGCCTCCGAAATGCATTCTTGCGATGCACTGAAAAATTTCATAGGTACCTTGAAGCACCCCCTGCGAGCCAATGTACTGCCATGCGGCAGCCGTGAGCCCGCCCCAGATGATCAGCCCTTTTTCCTGAAGGAAGTAGAAGTTGTCGCTTGTCGCCCAGCGTCCGACGATGTTGCAATTGGCCATAATGACCAGTGGAGCGCGCACATGCGTTTTGAACAAGCCGATCGGCTTGCCTGATTGAATGACAAGCGTCTCGTCCTCCTCCAGCGTCAGCAGCGTGTTCACGATGGCGTGATAGGAAGGCCAGTTGCGAGCGGCCTTGCCGAGCGATGCGTACACGATAAGTTCCTTTTGGTTTTCGCCGTTTTCCAGTACGTTTTCCAGCATGCGGAGCAGCGCCTCCTGGCGCCAGCCCTTGCAGCGAAGCTCCGTTCCTCTTTGCGCTTTAATCAAGTCCATTCGCGATGCTCCTTTCTAGATGTTGCAAGACTATTCCGGGAATCAGATGCCTTTCAAATACAGATGCTCGCCTTCGACGGGCTCCCACTTCTCCCCGTCGATATAGAAAGCCTCCGCCTTCTCCTGATAGAAACCAATCAAATCCTTCAGCTTGTGAGCTTCAGGAGCAGGAGCCGAATAACTAACTGCAATTTCTTCTTTGAGTCCGTTTATGTCCGCCGTCCATATCTCCGAAGTTCCCTTATATGGCGAGTATGCTGTTTTGTCGGTCAACGTAAGCTTATCCAGCCTCACGTCCTCCTTCGGCAAAAAATATCGCGGGGCCATTCCCGTTTCGAAAAGAATAACGGGCTGCCGGCTCTCGGCAAACGTCTCGCCATTAACGACGACTTTAATCGAACGAGTACTATGCAGCGTATCGATGCGTACTTTGGGATCGCGCGGGAAACCGAATACTTGCTCGTTCTCCTCGAACACCTGAACTTTTTTCCAATAGAAAGCGACGTAGCCTTTCAGAAAAGCGCTTTTTTCGATCGGATCCTCGTACGTCCAAATCGCGTTCTGCGCCAGCTCGCCATCTACCTTTATGTGCCAATAGGAAGCGGTCCCCTTCAAATTGCAGAATGAGCTGCGGTCGGTTTTCACCAGCCACTGCTCATTAACATCCGATAGCGGAAAATAATAGACGGGCACAACCTTCTCTTCGCGCACCAAAATAACATGTTCGCTCTCTGCGATCGTCGCACCGTTAAAGACTACCTTCACTTTACGTTTTACCGGCTCGTAACCGATCGTCCGTTCTTTGACGGCAGGCAGMTCGCACAACAAATCTTGGTTTTCCATTATAAAATCGCCTCCTTTATTTTCAGTCCAAGCTGCTCGCGCAAAGTTCCTTCCGCGTACGCTTGCTGAACGAGACCCCGCTTTTGCAATTCAGGCACGACAAGCTCTACGAAATCTTCCAACCCTCCAGGCGTATGCGAAGGTATGATGTTAAAACCGTCGGCAGCGCCCGATTCGAACCAAAGCTCCAACTGATCGGCAATCGTTTGCGGCGAGCCGGTAATCTCGAATGCGAGCTTCGATTTGGAGAAGCGTTGATAGAACTGGCGTATCGTCAGGTTTTCCTTGGCGGCCAAGGCGGTTATGCTGTCCAGGCCCGTTTTGCTTTTGTTGAATGTATCGCGGTCCGGCAATGCCGGCATTGGACCGTCGAGCGGCAGTACGGACAAATCGATGCCCAAGCTGCTAGACAGCGAATCCAGCCCGACTTCGGGCAGCACCAGCTCGGCCAGCTGCGCTTCCTTCTCGGCCGCCTCCTCATCCGTCCTTCCGACAATAAGGAACACGCCCGGCATTACCTTTAATTGCTCCGGCTGTCTTCCATATGCAGCAAGTCTGCTCTTGAACGCATTGTATTGCGCTACCCCCTCTTCCAGCGTTCGCGGGGTCGTAAACACGATATCCGCCCGCGAGGCGGCAAGCTTCATACCGGCCTCCGAGGATCCTGCATGAACAATAACCGGACGACCTTGCGGCGAACGGCCAAGATTGAGCGGACCTTTGACGCTAAAATGTTTCCCCTTGTGCTCAAGCGGCTTCAGCCTGCTCGTGTCGGCAAACACGCCCGTTTCCTTATCGGCAACGAAAGCCCCTTCCTCCCAGCAGTCCCATAGCCCAAGCGCGACGTCGACGAATTCCTGCGCGCGCTCATATCGCTCCGCATGCGTAAAATGGGTTTCCCTTCCAAAATTGCGCGCTTCCTCGTCGTTCGTCGAAGTAACGATATTCCATGCCGCCCGGCCGTCGCTCAGATGATCGAGCGTCGCGAGCGACCTCGCCGCGTGGAACGGCTCATGATAGCTGGTCGATAAGGTTGCCGCAAGCCCGATATGCTCGGTAACCGCGGATAATGCCGACAGCAAGCCGATGGGTTCGACGCTTTGAAAATTAGCCGTATGTTTGATCGCAAGCTCGGATTCGAATATGCATAATTTATCCGCAACGAAAAAAAGGTCGAACAATCCCCGCTCCGCCGCTTGAATCAAACGCTTGTAATAGTCCAACTGCAATAATTGGTCGGATGCAGCCTCCGGATGCCTCCAATTCGCCAAATGCGTCGAAGAGGTAAAGGCGCCAAGCAGCATTCTATCGTTTCTTTTAACCATTTGCTTTCTCTCCTCCCGATAAGGCATAGCGGTTCGCTGGACGGCTTAGCCCCAAGTTTTCCCGCAAGGTAGGCCCTTCGTATTCCGTTCGGAACAATCCTCTTTGCTGCAGCAACGGAATCACGTTATCGACGAATTCATCCAGCCCGCCTGGCAAATAAGGCGATGTAATATTAAAGCCGTCAGCCATGCCGCTTTCAAACCGCAGCTGCAGCTCGTCGGCAACCTGCTCGGGCGTCCCTACGATTTCCCACATCGAAGCCTTCATTAGGTCGGTATATAACCCGCGAACCGTTAACCCGCTCGATTCCGCCTCGATTAGCTTGGCTAACAGTCGTTTATTCATTTGGTCCGAAGCAAGCGTATCGGCCAGCTTAGGAAGCGGCTCATCCAGCGGATAGGCGGAGTAATCGACTCCGAATAAGTCCTGCAAGCGCGATAGGCCAAGGCCTTCCGGAATCAGGCTGTCCAGCAGCTCCGACTTCGACCGAGCCTCTTCCTCCGTCTGCCCGACGATGACCAATACGCCAGGCAAAATGTTCAAATCATGCGCTTGGCGTCCGTATTTGGCTAATCGATCCTTGAAGCTGGCGTACAGCTTCTTCGCGTCGCCCGGCGATTCCGGCGATACGAATACCGCATCACCGTTCCGGGCAGCCTGCTCCTGGCACGCCTCCGAAGCTCCCGCGTATACGATGACCGGATTGCCTTGGGGCGGACGAGCGGCGTTGAGCGGTCCTCTAACCGAGAAATGCTCGCCGGCATGATTAAGAATATGGAGCTTATCTGAATTGGCGAATACGCCGGTTTCCTTGTCGACAACGAAGGCATCGTCCTCCCAGCTGTCCCAGAGCCCCTTCACGACCTCAACGAATGCATCCGCCCGCGCATAACGCTTGCCATGCTCCAAATGCGATTCTCTGCCGAAATTCCGGCCTTCCTCGTCATTCGTAGACGTCACGACATTCCATGCCGCCCTTCCGCCGCTAATATGATCGAGCGATGCCAGCTTGCGCGCCGCGTGAAAAGGCTCGTTATACGTCGTGGAAAGCGTGCCAGCAAGGCCAATATGCCGGGTTACTGCCGCTAAGGCCGAAAGCAGCGCAAAAGGCTCCATTCGAATGTAGCTCGTATAGGTACGCATCGCTTCATGATCGAATACGGCCAATTTATCCGCGACAAAAAACATATCCATTTTGCCTCTTTCGGCGGTTTGTACGACCTTCTTATAGAAGGAAAAACGGTGACGCTCCGCATCACCGCCCGGATAACGCCAGCTGCCGTTATGGTTAGTCGAAAGAAATGCATTTAAAATCATGTGCTTGGGCCGATTGGTCATATCGTTCCACCTCATTTTCTTGTCAGTAAAGAGAAAAGAGCCATTTTGAGTAAAGCGGCTCTTTTCTGCATTGATTTTACCTAGCGAATTCGCAGGCAATTATAGCAATCCGTTTTCCTCAAGCCATTGCTTCGCCACGTCGGCTGCCAGCTTTTGCTCGATATCTACCTGCTCGTTCAGCTTCTGCATCGCTTCGTCATTGATTTTGCCCGCCAGTTTAGCGTATACGTCCTTAAGCTCGGGATGAGCTTCAAGCGTTGCTCCTTTTACGAAAGGCACCGCATCGTAAGGAACGAAAGCATTTTTGTCGTCTTCGATAATGACGTTGTCGGTCGAAGGCAATGTGCCCGAAGTGGATAACGTCGTGAAAATATCGATTTGACCATCTTCGGCTGCTTTGAACTGCAAGCCCGGATCCATCGTTTTGATTTCTTTGAAATTCGTATTGTAAATTTTATTAATGAGCGGCAAGTCATCTTCGCGGGTAATGAAAACCTGTGAAGCGCCAAGCACCAATTCTTGCGACTGCGCGGCGACGTCGGTCAAATTTTTGATGCCGCGCGCTTCCGCTTTGTCTTTCGGCATGACGAATACCAACGTATCGTTAAAGCCGATTTTGTCCAGCACCTCGACGTCGTTTTGCTCTTTCATGCCTTTCTTGACGATGTCGTAGGCTTCGCTCGGCTCGTACACCGGTTCATGCTTCAGCACGTTCAGCAATGCCGTTCCCGTATATTCCACGTAAGTATCCACTTCGCCGGACTTGATGCCGTCGTACAGCAGCGTATCGTTCAGCTTGACGATTTTCGTAGACAAATCCGTTTCCTTCTCGATCAGCTGCGCCACGATGTTAGCAAGAATATCCTGCTCTCCGAAGCCTTTCGTCGCGATTGTAATCGTTCCTGAACCAGAGGATTTAGATGAAGAGCAAGCTGCCAGCATAATAACCAAAATCAAGCTTATTGCAATTCCGAACCATTTTTTCATATGAATACAAACCCCTTTATCGTTTATTCAACGTATGACGCAACCCTTTGGGCGTCAGCAGTCGGTATAAGACAAACAAAATAATGTTGGCGACGATAACAAGCAGCGATACCGGCAAAGCCCCTTCCAAGAGCGTAATCGTATTGATCGAGGCCAGACCGCGGGTAATAATGTCGCCGAGTCCGCCCGCTGCGATATAGGAAGCAATGGTCGCTCCGCTAATGGCATGCACGGCTGCCAATCGGATGCCGGCCATAATGTAGCTGCGGGCAATCGGCATTTGAACCTTCCATAGCAGTTGCCCTCTGGTCATTCCCATGCCGACACCGGATTCAATGACGGATTGGTCAACCCCTCTAATGCCCTCATACGTATTCTGAAGAATCGGGAGCAGCGCGTAGAGCGTCAAAGCTATGACGGCCGGCTTCGTTCCAATCCCGACAATCGGAATGAGAAAGCCGAATAATGCCAAGCTTGGAATCGTCTGAACGACGGAAATAGCGGTAAGAATCACTTTGGCGAACCGTTCATGGCGCGTACAGTAGATGCCAAGCGGAATGGCGATTAGACATGCAATCGCCACGGAGATGAAGGCAACGTTAACATGTTCGACCGTTTTGGCGGCAATTTCGGGCCAATCCCGAGCCAGCCTTTCGAAAAACAGATTCACGCCTTCACCTCCTCGGGAAGCAGCTTAGCGGCAGCCGCCTCGATGATACTCGCTTGGCTAATAACTCCGCCGATATGATCGTTTTTCCCGAATACGGGAATGATGGCATTCCGTTTGAGAGCTTGCAGCACTTCGCTTAGCGAAGCATCAGCAGCAATAGGGGCTGCTTTGACGGGCTGCAGATCCGACAACAAGGCAGTTCCGTCGAGCTTATTCAAGGCACGCAGTTCCAGTGCGGACAAGATACCTGTGTAAACCTTGTTTTCATTTAATACAATCAGAGCTTCGGCCCTTGTATCGTCCGCCACCTTAACCGCTCTAGCAACGGTATAGTCGTTTGATATGAAGACGGGCTCCGTTATGAAATCGCATGCTGTAGCCGGGTGATTCGCGAAGCGGTTATCCACTTTGGCCGCATAACGCTCCGCTCCGACGAACTCCTTCACATAATCGCTTGCGGGATTGCGCAGCAGTTCATCGGGGGCACCGATCTGTTCGATCTTGCCATCCCGGAGCAATACGATGACATCCGCGATCTTTAAGGCTTCATCGATATCATGCGTTACGAAAACGATCGTCTTGCCAACCTTCTGGTTCAGCCCGATAAGCTCGTTCTGAAGCTGAACGCGGCTAATCGGATCAAGCGCGCTGAAAGGTTCATCCATTAAAATGATTGACGGCTCCGAAGCAAGCGCCCTGGCTACACCTATGCGCTGCTGCTGTCCGCCGCTAAGCTCATGGGGATAGCGGCGCCGGAACTTCTCCGGTTCAAGGCCGACCATTTGAAGCAGTTGGGCTGCACGATCAGCAAGCTCCTTCTTCTTCTTCGCTGATTTCAAGCGAGGAACTATCGTAATATTGTCTTCGATCGTCATATGCGGGAATAACCCGATCTGCTGAATGACATATCCGATATCGCGGCGAAGCAAGACGGGATCGAGACTGCCGATATCTTTTCCTTCCACGAGGATCGTACCGGCATCGGCATCCACCAGACGGTTGATCATTTTCAGCAGCGTTGTCTTCCCGCAGCCTGATGGTCCGATAAGCGTTAAAATTTTCCCTGTCGGAATCGACAAGTTGAAATTTTCTAACACGTTGCCGGCTCCGTAGCTTTTGGTCACGTTTCTGAAGTCAATCGCCGTTGCGCTCATGCATGTATCCTTTCTCCTATCAAATTTTAACCATAATTTCCGATGAGTTTAGTTGGTTTAATATTCGAAAAAATAAATAATCGAATCAACCTTTGCCAAATAAGAGAATGGAACACCTCCCGATGGAGCTCTATACCATCTGTATTAAACACCCTCCATTGGCATGGTTGGATTATTTATCACTTAATGATAATCAATTATTATTAATTAAATATATTTTAAAATCGCCGTTCTGTCAACCCACTATTCCAATCGGATTAATAGTTTTATCATTGTAAAGCTAATGGCTTCGTTCTGGCAAACCCAAGTGTTCGCGCAGCGTCGCCCCCTCATAGTGGTTGCGGAATAAGCCCCTGCGTTGCAGGACAGGAATCGCCAAATCCACGAAGTCGTTTAGACCACCCGGCAAATACGGCAACATAATATTAAAGCCGTCGCTGCCCTCTTTGTCCAGCCACTCCTCCATATAGTCGGCGAGCTTCTCGGGTGTCCCGACAAAAGACAGATGGCCCCGGGAATCGGATATTTTTCGGCTCAGCTCCAAAATCGACAGGTTTTGTTTGGACGCCAGTTCCGCTAATTGGCTGCGATACGCCAAATCATCATGCGTCAAACGAGTGCCTGGCTTAGGCAACTCGGGCAGCGGTCCGTTCGGATCGTAACCCGAGAGATCAAATCCGAGACTTTGCGAAAGGCTGTTAATGGACAGGGTTGGATGAATCAGACTCGATAGATAGGCCTGCTTCTGAAGCGCCTCTTTTTCGGTAGCCGCTATGATCGGGCGCAAACCCGGCAATATTTTGATATCGTCGCGATTTCTTCCGAATGGAGCCATTTGGTTTTTGACGTTCGCGTAAAAGGCTCTTCCTTCTTCCAGATTGGAGAAGGTCGTAAATACGGCATCGGCCGTCTTCGCGGCTTGACGCTGGAATTCGGCCGATCTACCGGCCTGGATAATCAAAGGCTGCCCTTGCTCGGATGCAGGGATATTCAACCCATCGTTAACTTCAAACCACTTGCCCCGATGATGAAAAGCCGCTTCGGAAGAGGCCCCGCTTCGCCAAAGCTTCTTAACCAGCTCGATATATTCGTCCGTACGCTCATAACGATCGGCATGGCTCATCGCTTCCCGCTTGAACAGATTGTCATCGTCTTTGCCGATCGTGCCGGTCACCGCATTCCAAGCTGTTCGGCCTCCGCTTAACAGATCGGCAGTCGCCATCTTGCCGGCAATTTGGGAAGGCTCCATATAACTCGTATTTAACGTACAAATGAGACCTATTCTTTCGGTGTGCGATGATAACGCCGAGATAAGCGTTAACGGCTCAATGCCTCTTGTAAGGGCATGCTCGGCGATTCGGTCTCCCCGCTCCTGACCCGGCAAGGATAAGGCATCGCCAAAAAAAAGCATATCGAGCTTGCCGCGCTCGGCCGTGCGCGCCAGCTCCTTATAAAACTCGAGCGTAAAGATACCTTTCGGATCAAGCTCCGGATGACGCCATGTATTGACCGTGGACATGATGGCGCTTAATATGAGCCTTTTACCTGCCATCGTCGCCATTCCCCTTCCTTTGTTGTTCTTCAGTAAGAGAATACAGTCTATTTCCCGGACGCGATAATCCGATGTTTTCTCGAAGAGATTGGCCTTGATAGCTTCGTTGCACGATACCCTTCTGCTCAAGCAAAGGAATGACTTGTTCCACGAACGCCTTCACATGCGCCATCAACGTCTCCGATGAAAGAATGAAGCCATCGACCGCTTGTTGGTCGAACCAGTATTGCAATTCATCCGCCAATTGCTCAGCCGTGCCGGATAGCAGAAGCAGAGGTTTCGCTTCTCGTCCTCGTTGGTCGCTTCCAATAAGATCTTGCTTGTCTCGTTCTGCCACACTTTCCATCGACTCCGTTACTTCAATCTTAATGAGCGCAAACTGTCTCGCTTCCGCTTGCCTGTTCCGCAGTTGAAGGCGACGCTTTATTTTCCCATTTCTTTCGATAGCGTCTGCGAAGGATGCCGGGCGCAACATAACAATATCCGCCCAACATGCCGCGTAATCATCGCTTAAAGCAGACTGCTCTTCCGTCGCCAGCACAGGATACCCTTGCAGCGGACGCGGAATGCTAAGCGGCCCTGCAACGTTAAAGTGCCGGCCACGATGATCGATCGTGCGTACGCGATCGCGATCCAAAAAACGGCCGCTTGCTTGATCCGCCAATATCGCCTCATCGTCCCAGCTGTCCCACAGCTTCATCGCGACATCGAAGAACTCCGCTTTCCGCTCCTCGCAATCTCCAGCCGTTTGCCCTGATGCCAATTGCCATCCTGCCCTGCCGCCACTGGCATGATCCAAGGACGATAACGATCGCGCGACATGGAATGGCTCATTACGGCAAACAGCCGCTTCGGCTATGAGGCCGATATGGCTCGTTATTCCCGCTAGATAACCCATTAATGAATAGCCGTCTAGATGAATGGGCGAATTGGAAAAGGGTTCTACGGCAATAGGGGCTCCAGACGCCGGATCCCTCTCCAGTATGAATGCGAAAGCCGCCGATTCGGCTAGCTGGACCTTTTGTCGGTACCAACTTCTCCATTCGGCCGCAGCCGATCGGCTCTGAGCCTGCCTATCCTGTTCCCCGATGCTCGTGCCCGCGTCTCCCAAAGACAGCGCGAATAGAAGCGGTCTTTCACTCAAGCTATGATTCAACGCGTTCACTCCCTTGCGACCAAATACGAATTAGAGTTTTAATTAATTATCATTATTAGATATTTAAATATTACATATCGATAATATTAGTAAATATATAACCATTCATTTCGTCTGTCAACAACTTTTCACAGTATTCTTATCCGAATTAAACAAACAAAAAAACAGGACTGTCCCTAAAGGTGTTTTAACCTTTTGAGACAGCCCCGTTTTTGTAAATTCACTATATAGGTTCCGAATTTCCGCTTGCCTGCATTCCAAATTTTCGGGATAGCTGTTGAGCCGCGTGCCAGACAAGCCCCTCGTTGTCCGAATCCTTCACGAATCTAAAGTTAGGGCCGGCAATGGAAATGCTGGCAACAACCATGTTGTAGCTGTCGAGGATCGGAGCCGCAATTGCAAATACATCCGAATCAACTTCCCCATGCGTAACGGCAACTCCCTTACTGCGAATAGAAGCAAGCTCTTCCCGTAAATCTGACGGAGACCCGGTATAACCTTCCGCCTCTATATCCTTAATAAACTTTTCCTGGAACTTCTGATTTTCATAAGCTAAAATGACTTTCCCGGATGCGCCAAGATGCAAGGGCAGCGAGCGTCCGTCTTCAATAACAAACTGAATCAATTCGCGGCTTTTGACATGCTGAATGCAAATGGCATTGATTCCAGAGCGAATGAACAGCAATGAAGTTTCATGCGTTTTTTCCGTCAATTCCTGCATAATCGGCAATGCCAATGAAAGCAATTCCCTATAGGTTTGCTGCGTAAGACTTCTTGCCAAGTCCAATATCCGCAGTCCCAAGCCTATTTGACGCTTTCCTTTACGCTCTACAATGCCGTTCTGTTCCAGCGTCTGAAGAAAGCGGTAAGTCGTGCTCTCGGRCAAACCTGCCTTATCCGCAATTTCAGTAACGGATAAAGTGCCGTTCGATTCGGCCAATGCGAATAAAATATCGAGCGCACGGCTGAGCGTTTGCGTTCCGTTCATTTTACAACCTCCATTTACGTCCATACAATCGATCGTTTCATGCAGATATGAAATCTGGTTAGTTATAACAGGTTGCAACCTCTCAAAAAGTATAGTTAACCGTCAATAAAATAGCAATGCTTACTCACATAGAAAAAGAGCCTGCTCTTAAGCAGACCCTTCCCCTATTTCAAATTTATTGTGCCGCTGGAACGGTAAATACCGTAGCCGACAAATAAGTGCTCTCCATGTAACCGATATCGACGATAAATGTTTGTTCCTTATCCGTTGCTTTGAATGGCGTGAAGCGGAACGTCACCTTATTGGCTTTGGCATCGTATTCTCTCGATGTAATCTCAATCGGAGTGTACTCTCCGTCCACATCGTAAGAAAGATCGACTTCATCGATATTCATATTCGCCTTGTACGTTTTGCCGTCATACTCGTATTCAAACCAGTCCGGTTCGTCGATAAAAGTAAATTCGATAACGCCGTTGCTGCTTGTGATTTGTTTGATATTGTTGTAGTCCAAGCGTACTTTCTGAACGCCGACAATCGCTCCGTCTGCTTGCGACGTCGCGACAACCTCGAATTCGCCAACCCAGAAATACCAGCCAATCGTTAAGCGGCCTGTGTTCGGATCGATGCGAATACCGTAGTCCTCGCCGTCACTCCACGCTGGAAGCTCCGTTTTGAACGGAAATCTAAGGCTCCATGTCACTTTCTCGCTGTCACCCGTATACGTATACGGATAGAACTCCTTCAAATCTTCCAGCGCATAGTCGAGAACGATGTTCTTCACGCCTTTGATCGTGGTCGAAATATCTACTTTCAGCGGAGGAAGCTGAGTTGGATCGGAAGGCGCTTCAGGGCGTACCTTCAACTCCGTCATCCCTGCATCCTTTATATTCTTAATGAACTGGACCGCTTCGGCGCGAGTCAACAGCCCTTCGCCTTGGTAACCCTTGATCGTTGCGGAGTCTTTGCCTTTGGATAGGTTGTTGGCCAGCAAATAATGAATAGCGTTATTGCCTTCATAATTCACGCCGTTAGCGCCTGCAATGATCTCGGCGACGGACAGTCGGCTAATCGATTTGCTGCGGATCTCCTTGCTGTCTGCACCCTTAACCGGGTAATTGAATGCATCGACGGATTGATAGACTGCATCAGTCCAATGTGCTCCTGCTGCCGTCTCGCCTACTTCGACTTTGAACGCGCCTAGCAATATCTTCACAAACTCTGCTTCAGTTACGAGTTTGTTCGGCTTGAACGTACCGTCTGGATAACCATTAACAATCTTGTTGGCTTGTGCCCACGCAATCGTGTCCTTCGCCCAGTGGTTCCCTACGTCGGAATACGACGCCGACTCGGCTTGTACGGTTGGTACCAAAGCGATGAATAGAGAAAGAATAAGAAATAATGAAACCGTCTTTTTCGTAAAATGGCTTGCTGCTGTTCTAACTGTCACATGAACGACTCCCATCCCAATAATTTACTAATACATAATACATCAGGGATGTACGT
>NZ_JBFRGE010000069.1:0-34727 GCF_052115185.1 Paenibacillus sp. 2TAB19
TTTTAAGCGGATATTCCATCCGCTTAGTTTGCTGTACGCTTTTTCCTGCTTGCACCAAAAAACAAACGGCACAGGGCTTTTTCCCCATGCCGTTTCGGATTCCATTTTCACTCCCGGTCTTGACTTTGAGCTTAACTTAATGACATTGGCCCGGCGGCTCGCCTTTTTGTTGTTTACGTTTACTTCTCGACTGCAGTGATATACATCTATTCTTGCTCGAGCGTATCGGGATAGATCACCGTATCAAAAACTTCTCCCGTACTTTCGTCTTTGATATCAATTACGACCTTCGTCTTGCTGGAATCGACACCCTCGTACATTTGGTACATCATGCCTTGCAGCCCTATGCCGAAAGCGGCGAACGCATCCATGCTGCCCTCGTATGCTGCCTTGTCTACGGTAAGTGTAAATTGGCTGAAAGAATCGTTAGCGGTGATGTCCTTAATTGAAGCAAAGGTTTGTTCGGTCTTCATCTCTTCGATGGATTGCGTAATCGTAGCTCCTAGTTCCTTCAGCATTTTGTTATGAGCGGATTTCGACATCTTGTACGTAACGGAGCCGTCTTCGTTTTTCGTTGCTTCCTTGACGCCGTCTTCTTTGGCCGATGCGATCACTTCGTCGATGTTTTGTCCTTCGAATAACGATGCGGGCAAAGTGACGGTTACGTTTAATAGATTTTTATCGACTTCGATGCCTTTTTCTTCTTCCTGTTCATTGTCCGTTTCTTCCTTCTGCACGCCGGCAGCCGTATTCGTTGCATTCGCCTGCTTTGTGCTTTCCGGAGAAGCATCCTCGGTTTTGTCGCTCGAGCATCCTGTAATAACTACTGATAACGCCAACGCAAAAGTAAATAATTTGATTTTCATAGCTGATTTCCCCCTTTTATGTACGAAAGCGTCCTAACGCTTTACTGTATTGCTATATACTTCCTTACACTCGTAAAGGTTTCAAATAAAAATAACCCCGACCTTAGATAGTCGGGGTTATCAGGTGTCCCGAAAGGGATACCTGCATCGCTTAAAAACTAAACTATACGAGTCCTAAGAGGCGATGCAGAATGACCGCAGCTTGCGCGCGAGTCAGAAGGCCGCCCGGTTCAAGCGCGCCGCCGATACCGTTCACGATACCGGAAGCGACGAGTGCCGCTGCGCTTTCACGCGCATAGTCCGCGACTTCGGAAGCATCCGAGAAGCTAGCCAAGGATCCTTCGTAGTTAATCCGCTGTCCCGCCGCTTCGAGCGCGCGTGCCGTCAGCACCATCATTTCCTGACGCGTAATCGGAGCGTTCGGGTTGAAGCGTCCATTGCCATCGCCATTTGCAATGCCAAGTCCTTGCGCAATGCGGACCGCGTCGTAATAGTAAGCTGTTGCTGCAACGTCTGCAAATGCCGTTCCGCCATCATTCTTAAGCTCAAGAGCTCGAACGAGAAGGAGCAAGAAATCTGCGCGCTTAATGTTGGCAGCCGGCGAATAGGTAGTGCTGGACGTGCCATTAATGATATCGCGCGCTGCCAGTGCTTCGATTGCTGATTGCGCCCATCCATAACGCCCGATATCTTCGAAGCTTCTGTCCACGTAAGCAACAGCATACATGCTGAAATGCGTAGTATGGAACACGATGCTTCCAGTCTTCCCATCATAGTGTCCGTTCGGGACTGCCGTTACGACGCCATTGTCATCCACGTACCAAACGACAAGGTTGCCCGGCGATTCAAGCTCTTCCGCCGTAGGCTCATACGGAGCGATAATCGTTACGGGAGCATTATCGTTGCTCCATGTCACAACTTGATTGTTCACAAGCACATGTAGATCGAAAGCCGGCCGATCGCCGATTTCATCACGGACTGCCTGGCTTACGTCCTCTAGACTTGCCGGACTGAATACGATCGTTACCGTATCGGACGAGATATCCATACCTGCGAGCATCCCGCTCGGTAACTGAATGATGCCCATATCCGTCTTGATGGAAATGACGTATTCCTCATCATCGCTCAAAGCCGATGTCGGCAATTGGATCGCGTAGCCGTTCGTGCCCGTTGCAGGCTGCAGCTCGAACACGATTTCTTTCACGCCGTCCGCATTGTCCCCGGCTTCAGCTAATTGGCCGCCTAACATGTCGTTGCTGATAATGCCTAGAGCGCGTCCGCCTGATGCAATCGTCGGAACAACCGCGTCATTCGAACCGCCGCCTGAACCATCCTCCGGGTTACCCGGATTGACTGGGTCGACTGAAGGCGAAGTGCCGGTACGCTTGGACACGGCATCAGAYAACAGCGATTCAAGTCCGTTCGCATCAACCGACGAAACTTTGTAGTAATACGTTGTCGATGTGCTTAGATTGGAATCATTGTAGGTCTCCGCTTCAATTACAGCGGCATTCCGCTTCACGAACGGTCCCGATTCGGACGTAGCGCGATATACGTTGTAGCCTGCCGCTTGAGCGACAGCATCCCATTTGACTTCGAGCTTGTTATAGGCTGAACTGCGAATCGTAACATTCGCCGGCGGAATCAGAGCCGAATCCGCGTTGTTCACGAATTGAAGCACACCAAGCTTGGAAGTATCCTGGTAGGATTGACCGGAAGGATCCGCCCAATTCGCAACGCTGTCTCTCGTACCATTKCCGTCCTCATCATTATTAACCTGGAAGTCGAAGCCGATGACTGTGCCTTCCGCAGGGGTAATCGTATCGAGCAGGATCGCCGCCTCTACGACATAACCAACGCCAGGTACAACCTTCGTTGCCGTCTCGTAATTGCTTTGGGAAGCGTGGCCGCCCACGGTCTTAATGTTGTTGAAGTTAATCCGGTACTGGCCGTCATCGTTTTGGTACAACGGCGATTTGCCATTGTTCTGGTCCACGAAGATTTCCACGGAGTCCTCTTCATGCGCTTGCTGACTTTCATCGCTTAACACTGCATCGGTTACGACCGCATAGACATATAGGTATTGCTCATCCCACAGCGTCTTGAACTTCGCGGTCGATCCGCTTGTTCCTTGCACCCATAATGCCGTTTCAAGCTCGGCAGCATTAGCCCATTCCGCATCCTCTTCGCCATCGATAACCGGAGTTCCCTTCACCGCAAGTGCCGACTTAGGAGCGGCAACCAGCGTCAGCGAGCCGTAACCGGCTGTATCCTGGTGCTGAATGTTGCGCCCATCGCTCCAGGAAACGATTGCGCCATTCTGACCATGCTCCGTACCGTCTTGCGCGCCGCCGGTCGTCAAGCGGATGTCGAAATACAATGTTTTGCCGACCGTATTTCCACTAAGCGGAATAGCAGTTTCGACGATATAACCGCCTGTCTTCTCGGTGACTTGGTCTGATGTTTCACGAGCAATTGCATATTTCGTGAAGCCATCGTCCGTTTTGACGAACAATTCCGCTTTGTCTTCGCTCGTCTTAACACTGTCTTGCACATCAGCTAGCACATACAGATAGTTGTCATCCCATAGTGTTTTGAAACTCGCTCCGAACGTACTCGTTCTTTCCGTTTCCATAGCGGCAACCTTATTCCAGACGGCATCTATCTGCCCATCGATAATCAGAGTGCCTTCCGCAGCGCTTCCTTCCTTCGTGACGAGCGGCAGCTTGGGAGGAACGACTTCCTTCACGGCTTCAACCATTCCCCAATAAGCATATTTCGCTTGATGACGCTTATCGAACGGGAATGGCGCGTCTTGACGTGTCGTACCGCGATTATGCAGCCACGTATGGTCATCGGCCAGACCCCAGATCGTTACGTTGCTGATCCAGCCGTCCGGATTGTAAGCCGCGGTGTCCGGATCGGCGTTTTTGCCTTCCTCGTCGAGCTTCACCAGTTCCTCGAACAATTCCTTGTACCGATAGCCTTGGCGGACAAGAATGTCCTCGGGAATCGGATCATAAACCGTGCTGTTGTTCGTATAAACGGATATATCGAGCTCCGTTAGCTGGTTGTCGAATCCAGCCTCGCCAAACTTGCGGATCGAGTCCGACATTTGCTGAATGGAAGGTCCGCTCACGTTAATATGGGTTTGGTGGCCCACGCCGTCGATCGGCACGCCTTCGTCTCTAAGCTTCGTAACAAGATCGAACAGGAAATCGCGTTTCTGCGGGTTGTGCGTGCTGTAATCATTAATATACAACTTAGCGGTAGGATCCGCGTTATGCGCTTCCTCGAACGCCACGCGGATGAAATCGAGACCCGTAATGCGATACCAGTGCGTATCGCGCATTCCGTCAGGACGACCTTCGTCGATCACCTCGTTCACCACGTCGTAGTAATCGGCGACATCCGCATACTTAGCGACGACCGCCTGAATATACGATCTGAGGCGAGAGAGCACAAGCGCCTTATTCGTTTCGTTCGCTTCGAGCCACTCACCTTGCGAATCCTTCAGCATCCAATCAGCGCCTTGCTCATGCCACAATAACGTATGGAATCGAAGCTTCATATCATTGTCTTTAGCATATTTCACAATGGCGTCCGCGCCCGTGTAGGTGTACGTGCCTTCAGCCGCATTCATCGAAGCTGGCTTCATGGAGTTCTCGGCTACGATAGCATTGTAATGCTTCTTAAGCAGTTGATCCGCCGTGCCGGTAAACTGAGCTGGCTCGACCGCAGCGCCAATCTCGAAATAATCCTCGTACAAATCCTTCAAGCTATCGAGCCCGGTTTGGATCGGCAGCGTTCCTTCGAGCGGACCCACATAGGTTAACGCAAAATCGTCCATATAAAACGATCTAGGCCCGTCGTTGTCATCCGCCGTTTCTACATAAGCGTTAAGTACCGTCGGCTTCGTTCTGAGCGAGAACTTGCCGGACAGCTGTACCCATGCCGCATCCGTTACGGTTGCATTGGCGGACACGTTCGTGAATGTGCTGTCGCCGGATTGCACGCTAAGACGGAGTCTTGTCGGATCTTCTCCCGGCGCCATCTTTACCCAAGCCGACAACGTATACTCGTAGTTTTTGTGCATTTTGCCAAGAACGTTCAAGAGTGGACCATCATATTGATCCGATACGGTCGTCAGCAAGCTGTTAGCCCCTCCGCTTGTATGATTATCGTCGGAGGATACTTCAATATTGCCTTCACCGTTTCTTCGTACCCAGTCTCCTTGGCCGTCTTCAAATCCAGTTGCGATGCCTGTCTGATCGAGCGTGCTCGGATCGGGATCAGGCTCGGTCTGACCTGGCGTCACATCGACAATGACGAACTCGTCAATGTAGATATCCGCGATGGACGCGGCCGACTCGATATAAAGAAGCAATTCAGCAGCGCCGGACGGGAGCGTATAGCCTGTTTTGCTAAACGTTGTCCACTCCGTGCTTGTAACGGTCTTCTCCCCCATATGCCAATCGAAAGCGCTTCCGTTTTTCCACGTCACATGGAGGTTGTCCGAGCCTTCTCCCAGCTTTGCTTTGAGTGAAATATCATACGTTCGGCCTTGCTGCAAATAACTTAGAATACTAAGGCTCGGACTGGCCGATTTCGTTGTCCGTCCCGAGAATTGGAGCGAGTGGCTTCCCGACGATGCTTGATCTTGCGAGATGGCAACGGTGCCTGAGCCGCCCCATGACAGCGGCAGCCAACCGCCCGTACTGCCATCCTCGAAGTCTTGGCTCAGCACAGTCCCAGCCACCGGCGTAACCGGATCCGTCACTGGCAGCGCAACCAGCTTGGCCTTGAACGTATCGATATAATACGATACCGTAGCGTTGCCCGAAGCTTGAACGTACAATTGATACTTAGTCGCCCGAGGATCCAAGGTGATATTGCCTTTAATCTCTACCCACTCGCCGGCGGTAACCGTCTCCGCTCGTACGGCTTTATAAGTAGCCGAATCGCCTGCCGGCAATCCCTCTTGATTCACGTTCATCTCCAGTGTAGCTTCGCCAGCCGTGTCTTCCAGCAGCTTGGCATATACGGATAACTCATAGGTCGCCCCTTTGACCAACGTATCCAAATACGCGCCCGGACCGTTCCAGTTCTCCGTTCTCCCCGTCGTCTTGAGGCTACCTGCTCCAGTGTGTGCCGTATCGGTCGACTGTACGACTGTTTCCGAACCCCGCTTGAACCAGCCGTCTGTATTCGTGTCGAAATTATTGGCAAGCACGACATCTCCGACTGCGGCCGCATGAGCGGATTCACCCGTCCATACTTGCGGCAACAATAAGGCAACCGCAAGCAGCAAGGATAAATAAACCTTCAACTTTCTTCGCATTCCACTTCTTCCCCCTTATGCATGGATGTGAGAAAGGTAGCGCTTTCATAAACTAAAAAAGCGGCAATCCCCAAATCCATCGTAAACCTAATTCCGCTCCCTATTAACCCTAAAAACTATAGATGTTTCTGCGAAAATTTGTAATAAATAAAGGCGGCACAGGGAGAATCAACTCCATGATGCCGCCATTGCTTTCGGTATCTATATAAAATCCAACCAAATCTTAATCGCCGTAGCCAAAATCAGTACGGCCAAGATGATCTGCAGCACCTTCGTGTTCATCTTCTTGCCGGCCATCGCGCCAAGCGGTGAAGCCAGCAAACTCGCAACGACCATAATAATAGCTGGCGTATATTCGACTTGCCCCGTCGATACCTTGCCGACCGTTGATCCGATCGAGGAGATAAAAGTGATCGCGAGGGAAGTGGCAATCGTCATTCGCGTTGGTATCTTAAGCACGACCAGCATGATCGGCACGAGCAGGAAAGCTCCGGCAGCGCCGACGATACCTGCCCCAACACCGACGATTAACGCCAGTACAGCAGCAAGCCATTTGTTATATTTCACTTGATTGAACGGAATATCATCCACGCCTTTCTTCGGAATGAACATCATAATCGCCGCGGTTAGCGCCAATATTCCGTAGATCAAGTTAATGCCGCTCTCACTCATCATTTTGGAGCCAAAGCCGCCAATGAAGCTTCCGATCAGGATAGCCGAGCCCATATAGATAATAAGCGTTTTGTTCAAATAACCGCCTTTACGGTAAGCCCACACGCCTCCGATCGTCGCGAAAAACACTTGCACCGCGCTAATTCCCGCCACCTCATGAGCCGTAAAAGCTGCAATTCCGAACAACGGTGGAATGTATAAGAGCATCGGATACTTAATTATCGAACCGCCAATACCAACCATACCCGAAATATAAGATCCTATAAAACCAATTAGAAAGATCGTTACGATATAGGTTAAATTAAGCTCCTCCATCATGCTGCCTCCTTATCGTGCCGATTAACGAACGGCGCAACGATTAGGGCCGATCTCCATCTCGCGTTGCTGCTCTTCATTTGGCGTCATTCTGCCCATATTCGTCTGACGTATTTCCACATATGCATTAGGCTGCGGCGGCAAATTTTGGGTTACCATCGTTCTGAACGACTCCTCATCGGATATGTTCAATCCATGGTTTTCTTTAAACAGCTCTCCCAGCTTCCGCGCTGCAGTTCCATCTTCATTCAGCTCGTCCATTACCATGAAATGCGCAGGCAGAACGATCAGTTCTTCGGACAGTTCCCTATAGCGAGCGTAGAGCGTTTCTCTTAAGTCTCCTACCCAATCCTCAGCTAGGCCCGAGAGATCAGGACGACCGATGGAATCGATAAATAAAATATCGCCCGTAAGCAAATACTGGTCGTCAATGATGAATGAAGTGGAACCAATCGTATGCCCAGGGGAGTATAGCGCTTCAATGTCGATGCTTGTGCTGCCGATCTTCACTTGTGCTCCGCCTACCAGTGCTTCGTATTCAAATAACACATCGCCGGCATCCTTCGGGGGCAGCCAATACTTCGCTCCCGTTTGTTCCGCTATAACGCGCCCGCCGGAGATATGGTCGGCATGCAGATGGGTATCGAATACATGCTTGATAGTCACATTCTTGCTGCTTGCAAATTCGGTATACACTGCAGTCATCCGCGTCGCGTCGAACAATGCCGCTTCCCCATCCGAAATCGCCATGTAGGATAGACAGCCTTTGCCGATTCGCACGAATTGATACAGCTCTCCGCCATCCTTCAGATCGCCAACCTTGAGAGGAACAAGATGCTCACTCCAAGCTTTCATTCCGCCTTGCAAATAAGCGACGTTACGCCCTTGCTCGGACAGCATCTCAGCAACCATCACGGACGAGCCCTCCTTCGCGCAAACGACGAGTATTTCTTCATTTTCCGGGAGCTGCTCCAGAATCTCTTCTACGCCGTCAATAAGGTCAAAGTAAGGAACGTTCAAATGCATGATATTCTCGCCTTCGATCTTCCAATCCGCGAAATCAGATTCATTACGAACATCTAATATAAACAGCTGCTCTTTATTAATTGCCTTCTCTGCCGCTTCCTGTGCTTGCATCGCTCTAATTGTCATTGTCATATATCCTCCTTCGTATTTTTGCGAATATTAAGCTAAACCATCCGTACGGCCACTCCAACTGCTCATGCCCGGTACAACGTTAATGACCTGAGAGAATCCGTTCGCCGTCAGCTTCCTAGCTGCCATATCGCTGCGATTGCCGGAGCGGCAAACGACGTAAATCGTCTCGTTATTATTCAACTCTGCCATGCGCTTATCCAACTCGCCGAGCGGAATGGATACGGCGTTCGGGATATGATTGAAGGCGTACTCCGCCGCTTCTCTAACATCAAGAACAACGATTGGCTCCCCAGCCTGCAGCCGCTGCTCCAATTCCGCATTGTTCGCGACATGAGGGAAAGCATTCTCCATCGACTCTTCATTGGTGGATTTGCGCAAATAATGCTTAAGCACCTCGCCCTCCTCGATCGTGCCGAGATAGTCATTTCCTGTACTTTCGGCCCATGCTTTCATATCTGCTTTTGAGCCTTTATCCGTTGCTTCTACTTCTAATACTTGGCCTGCTTCGAGCTCCTTCATCGCTTTCTTCGTGCGGACGATCGGCATTGGACACGCCAATCCCTTTGCGTCTAATTTCACATTGGATTTAATCATTGTCATCGTTATCGTTCCTCCGTTTTCATTATACCTATAGGGGTATGCAAATTAGTAAAAAAGAGCTTCCTTTTTTTGAACAAACTACTCTTTATCCTTTTCCTTTAGCCGATTTGAATATTACCCTCCCACGCCAGCATACCGCCGATCATATTCACAGCCTGATAGCCTTGGCTTGTCAAATACTCCGTTGCCCTCGCACTTCGGCCGCCTGAACGGCAGACCATAATATTTTCCACCGTCTTATCTAAATCCTGTTTACGAAATTCAAGGAGTCCCAGTGGAATATTATCGGCACCAGGAATTTTGCCCACTGCAACCTCGGTCGTCTCCCTCACATCAATCATTTGAATCTTCTTCCCGTTCTTCAATAGCTGCTCCACCTGCTGAGGAGTCAATTCCTTCACGATAACCGCTCCTTTTGTTTGTATTATGCTATGCGCGCCATGCGCTCATGCCGCCCTTTACATTGGCAACCTTGGGAAACCCGGCTTTTTTTAGAATTTGACTTGCTTTGCCGCTTCTCATCCCGCTTTGGCAAATGACAACCACTTCGCGCTCCTTGGATAGCTCATTCAAGTAACTAGGCAGCTCCTGGAGAGGAAGATTGCGGAAGCCGCGAATGTGGCTTCCTTTGAATTCCCCAACCGTTCTTACATCAATAAATTGCTTCTTCGTATCCGTTAGCTCTCGCTTCAATTCAGCCGTGGTCATCTGTCTAACTCCCTTAACCGGAAGCAACCTCCACAAAATAAACAAAGCAGCCAGAGCGATCACGATCACCATTGACGTATCCAATCCATACCCCTCCTTATCTGTTCCCAGCCGCCGTGCACTAGATGAACAGGTTCACGTTTCCTTCTTGAGCGTCCGCCAGGTAAGCCGCAACACCGGCATATTCAATACCATCCAACAGCTCTTCCTTCTGAAGGCCGAGAAGATCCATCGTCATCGTACAAGCTACCATCTTAATATCCTGCTCCTTAGCCATCTCAATCAGTTGCGGAAGCGGCAGGGCATTGTGCTTCTTTATAACATCCTTAATCATCTTCGGTCCCATTCCGGCAAAATTCATTTTGGAAAGTCCCATCTTGTCGGCTCCGCGCGGCATCATTTTGCCGAACATCGACTCCATAAAGCCTTTTTTCTTAGGAAGCATGATGTCCTCATCCTTACGCAGCGCATTTAATCCCCAAAAGGTATGAAAAATAGTCACCTCATGATCATAAGCTGCTGCTCCGTTAGCAATAATATAGGCAGCCATTGCTTTATCATAGTCGCCGCTAAACAATACGATTGTTGTTTTCTTTTGTTCGTTCACTATATATGTCCTCCTCAAAATTATACTAATACCCCTATGGGTATATAATCGATCAAAAAAATTTAGCCTTTACGCAACCAAAACTTCAATACTTCGCCTTCTTCTTGATGATCAACAATCTCGTTTCCTGTTGATTTAGCCCATGCCGCAAGATCGTTTTTGGCTCCCTTGTCCGTTGCATGAATTTCCAGCACTTGACCCGGCTGCAGCTCGTTCATCGCCTTTTTCGTTTTCACTATCGGCATTGGACATGCCAACCCTTTTGCGTCCAATAATTTGTCTGATTTCATAATAATAAGCCTCCTTAGGTGTATTAATCATAATTATTTCTATATTAATTATCTGCTCTTAACGAGTAAATTAACGGCATCGACGATCAACTGCTCCATATTTGCTTCTAAGCTGCCCCTCGATACGCTTAATCCTGTTCTTCATTGGATCGTTGTAATTCATCCCTCTCCCTCCCGTCTGTCTGTTTAGCTCAATTGCATAACCCAATAATATACCCCATAGGGTATGTTGTCAACCCAGTAATCCCTCATTCATACTTTAGCTTAAAGCATAAAAAAGAAGGATGTGTCTCCACATCCCCCTTACTCCAATAAACTATTTATTCGGCAGCTGCGACACATAGCTGTCCGACAGATGAAGCAGTTCAAGCGCTCGATTGTATTGCTCCTCCGATGTTCCCTCTTCCGACTCGCTATTATCGAGCAAGAAGTAGTTTACACCGTCCTCAAACCCGATGCCCGGCAGGAATACGTCCGTATCCGTTATGACCGAGCCGCTCGGCAAGAAATGCCGCATCGGCAGCAGGTTGGAGCTCTGATTGAGCAAATCCTGGCCAAAATGAATTTGATTGTCCAGCGATACGCCCGTCAAGTTCGCAACCGTCGGCAAAATATCGATCTGACCGCCGGTTTGCTCCATCACCGCTGGATACGTAACGCCTGGAGCATGCATAATGAGCGGGATTTTGAACATATCCGTATATCCGTACTCATGCCCGATCAATTCCTCGATCAGCTTCTTCTCGCTGCCGTCCAGCGAGTACAGCGGCAGCCCTTGATGGTCGCCGTACATTAACACAACGCTGTTATCCCACAGCCCGGTTTCCTTCAAGTCTGCGATAAACTGTCCAAGCGCATAATCGGCATAATTTTGCGCATGAATATAGTTGCCTACGAGCGTATCATCGTACTTGCTTGGAAGCGTCATACGGTATTTCGATTCCGGAATATGATACGGATGATGAGCGCTCATCGAAATAACCTGCGCGTAGAAAGGTTGCTCTTCTTTATCCATCTTAACAAGCTCGTCGATCGTCTTCGCATATAGAACCTCATCAGACGAGCCGAACGCTACGTGGTCCTCGTCGCCGAAGAAAGCCTGATCATAGTAACGATCCCAGCCGAGCGCCTTATACAGCTCCGTGCGGTTCCAGAACTCGACCTTATTCGTATGGAATGTCGCCGTTGTATACCCATTCGCATGGAGTAGCTTCGGCAAGCTCGGAAGAGCTTTGTCTACATTATGTTGTGTGGCAGCCTCATGCTGAGGCACATAAAGCGACGTGTTGACTACGTATTCGGCATCCGATGTCGTTCCAGATCCGACCATCGTGTAGAAATGGTTATAGTGAAATTCTTCACTTACGAGCTTATTCAAATTCGGTGTAATTTCTTGGCCGTCGATCTTTGCGCCGATCAGGAAGTTTTGGAACGACTCCATCTGAAGAATAATGACATTTTTCCCTTTGGCCGCTCCCCAATATTTCGGCGTCTCCGCCTGTGTTACAGGTTGCTGAATGCCCTTCAGCTCGTCGATGGCTACCTGGGAAATGTTCTCCATCTCCACCGGCTCCTCAGCCTCCAAGCTATCGGCGAATATCGTGAACACCTCGTAATTAAGAATACCCATTTCATTCGCTTGCTTGCTTTCGTTCATGCTGGCCCGGTTCGGCCACACGCTGAAGAGGCAAAGCGCGATCGATACGGCGAATATAATAGGCAGCACAGGCCCGCGTACGGTTTTCATGCTGATCGACTTGCGTATACGCACATGCTTCGGTCTCCACAAAATAACGGCAAGCACGATTATATCTAAGAATATAAGCAAATAATAAGGGTCCATCAGCGAATACGTGCTGTTGCCGACCTTAGTCACCTTATCGGCTTGGCTGAACGCATGATACGTGACGATGATGCCATAATATTTGTAATACATGAGGACAGTAAAATAGAGCAGCGTGAACATCAAGTTCACGATCATGTAATACAGCATCTTGCGTTTCTTGGCTAGCCATTCGATCAAGCAGAACACGATCCAGAAGAACGGAACCTCCGTTATGAGCATGTTCCATGAAGGGCCCTCTTGGAATACGATGTCCCAAGCGAGAACACCCTTTAATATAAGAATAATTGTAAAATAAATAAATCTCCGATTGAGCAGTCTCATTAACATGGACAACTCCAGTCACCCCTTCCCATAGCATCAAGAAGAATACTCCTTTTTGAAGAGAAGGTAAATGGATGTTGCTGGATTGTGCGAAAAGATTCACAACCTTACTGATTTTTACCGTTTGAGCTGGTTAGGGCTCGTATTCGCAACGGTTGCCAGCATTTTTTCGCTTTTCACCATCTCGGAATTGCATTGTTGGCATAGAGGCACGATGGAAAACGTGAAATTATCTCTCATCCATCCCGTACAGCTATCTCCCGTACATGACCAGATGGGTGTTAACTCTTCCGGCAAATCCTCCTGCAATCTTCTTCGAGAATAATACATTGGCATCCCTCTTCCCACTAGAAACAAATGGATAAAAAAAGAAATGCCCCAAACGATACGTTCGGGGCATTTCCTTATTCCTATTCCTTACAGCTTAACAACGTTTTCGGCTTGCGGTCCGCGGTTGCCTTGAACGACATTGAACTCGACGCGTTGGCCTTCGTCCAATGCTTTGTAGCCGTCGCCAACGATTGCGCTAAAATGCACGAATACGTCGTTGCCGCCTTCGATTTCGATAAAGCCAAAGCCTTTTTCCGCGTTAAACCATTTCACTGTTCCTTGTTCCATTCTAATTACCACCTTTGATTGATTTACATGACCTTCTTATTTCAATATATAAGAATTTATAAGTTTTCACTTATAGATGTGCTTATATATCTCCACGAAACGAGCTTTTGCCCGCCAAAGGACGGCGACAGCCGTTTACGCTTGTTTCAAACAAAAAATTCACATATCGTACTAGGTTATTGTTTCGAATGAATAACCCACTACGATATGTGAATTCGGTCACGCGTTCTATATATGCATTATACTCTATCCGGCCGATAATAGCTAATCCCAATGGTACCCATTGTAAAATATTTTATTTTTTACAAGCGTAAACGGCTGTCGCTCCGCACGAACCGCATCCGTTGATCGCTTCTATGAATCGGACTTTACGTAAATCTCATACGCCCACGGCGCCAAATCTACCGCATGCTCCGCTTGCAGCTCGACCGGCGCATCGCCGCCAAGCGTTTGATACGCGCCTGCGGAAGCTCCAAGCTGGACGGTGCTTGTCACGCTGTCGGCGGACAGGTTCATGAGCACAATAACCGTATTGCCGTCCTTCGTGCGTTCGAAKGCAAGCAATCTGTCGTCGCCGCCCTCAAGCGAACGGTAATCTCCACCCGCGCTTCCATTCCACAGCGCTGGATTGTTGTGCTTCAAATCCACAAGCTGCTTATAGAACGGCTGCATGGATAGATCATCCCATGTGATCTCGTCTTTATCGAAAAATAGCAGCCTTCTATTAAGACCCGCCTCCTGCCCCGAATAGATAAGAGGCATACCCGGGAGTGTGAAGCTTAGCGCCGCCATCGGTTTAACCGCATCCCCCAACCGCTCATACTCCGTCCCTATCCATGAGTTCTCGTCATGGTTGGACGTGAAGTTGAGCGCATACGTGCCTGAAGGATAACTCGCAGCCAGCCGATCTGCGTAAAGCGCGATCTGCTTCGCATTGCCCTGCCCTTTGGCCACTCGATTCATCATATTGTACAGCTGCCAGCCGTAATTGGCATTGAAAGCGCGGCTCAGAAGGCTGATCTGTTGATCATCCTCCGCCAGCATATAGACCGGCTTCAGCTTCTCCAGCTCCACCCGCGCCTGCTCCCAGAACGCTTTGGGCACGCCGCCGGCATAATCGGCGCGATAGCCGTCGATATCGAATTCGCTCACCCAATACTTCATGCCGTCAAGCATAGCTGCCTGCATGTCGGCATTGTCATAGTTCAGATCGGCGACATCCGCCCAGTTCGTACCCGGCGGCATCACGATATTGCCCGCTTCGTCCTTCGTATACCAATCCTTATTGGCCGTCCAAGCGTGATCCCAGCCGGTATGGTTGGCAACCAAATCCAGCAGCACCTTGAATCCCATTTCATGCGCTTTATCGACGAGCGACTTGAAATCTTCATCGGTGCCGAATTCCGGATTAACCGCCTTGTAATCGTCCACCGCATAATACGAACCCAGCGCTCCGTTCCGATTCGTCTTAGAGATCGGATGGATTGGCATGAACCATAGAATATCCACCCCAAGCTCCTTCAGACGCGGCAGATGCTCTTCGAACGCCTTGAAAGTGCCCTCCTTCGTGTACTGCCGCACATTGACCTCGTACATGACGGACTTTGCCGCCCACTCGGGAACGGGTACCCCTTGTTGCACCACGGCTACCACCTCCTTACTTGGCTCCTTAGGCTGATCCGCATTTCCCGTGGAACAAGCAGACACCCCCAATAGCGAAGCGATCAACGGTAGAGCAATCATCCATTTCACTCTCCTTGGCATCGACTTTCCCTCCTTCACTGCCGTGAATAGAATCTATAATTGAAATGCCATGTCATCTCCAAATGGCATTTGCAGTCGAAGCCATTACCCTTTGACAGAGCCCAGGGTGATTCCTTTGACGAAATACTTTTGCAGAAACGGATAAATAACGAGCAGCGGCAGCATGGAAATAAAGATTTTCGCCGCATTAAGCGTCTGGTTGGACAACACCGACATCCGCTTAACCGATTCTTCATCCATCCTCGTCGGATCGATCACGACAGCCACTTGCCGAATATACGATTGCAGCGGATAATGCTCGGATTTATTCATAAGGACAAGCGCCTGGAAAAACTCGTTCCAATGGTATACGATCGTAAACACCATAATAGTAGCCAGCACCGGTACGGATAGAGGCAGGCAGATGCTGAACAAGATGCGCCAAGGTCCGGCACCGTCGATCATCGCCGACTCTTCCATTTCCTTCGGCATATTGCGCAAATAGTTCATCACGAGGATAACGTTGAAGACGGGCAGGCCGCCGCCAAGCACGAGTCCCCAAATGTTATTCGTCATGCCAAGCGTTTGCATCGTCAAATACCATGGTACCAAACCGCCATTGAAGAGCATCGCGAAGACGAGCAGCCACATGATAATATTTCTTGGCCTAAACTCCTTCGGCGTCTTCGACAGCGGATAAGCCATCAATAAGATAACGAAGAATGCGATAGCCGTGCCGTACACAACCCTTTTCACCGAAGTGAAAAACGATTTGAAAAATTGTCCGTCTTCCATAATGGTCATATAGGAGCCCCACGTAAAGCCTTTCGGCCACAAGAACACTTGTCCCGCCGACGCTGCCGCCTTATCGCTCAGCGATATCGATAAGGTGTACCATATCGGAAGCAGGCACAGCAGCATGAGGATAATAAGCAATATGAGGTTCAGGCCGTTAAACAACCTGGAAAACACCGAACGTTCGGTTATCATGTCTCTTCACTCCTGCCTGTAGTTTAAAATATTCGATAATTCGCGAACCGGTAAGCCAGCGTATACGAAACCGAGATAAGAATAAGTCCGACAACCGATTTCAATAGCCCTACCGCCGTAGCGAGACCGTGCTGGAAGTCGATGAGACCTGCCCGGAACACCCACGTATCCACAATATCTCCCGTCGAGTAGACCGATGGATTGTACATATTGAAGATTTGATCGAAGCCCGCGTTCAAAATATTACCTAGGCTGAGCGTAGCCAGCAAAGCAGCTACGGGGAGAATGCTCGGAATCGTAATTTTCGTAAGCCGCTTCCACTGCGATGCGCCGTCAATGGCTGCCGCTTCGTACATCTCGGGATTAATAGAAGTAAGCGCAGCGAAGAAGATGATGGCGTTGAAGCCGAATTCCTTCCACACGTCGCTTCCGACGACGAGCGCCGGGAAGATCTTCGCGTCCGCGAAAAACAAGATCGGCTCGATCCCGATAGCGCTCAGGAGCTGATTAATGGGACCCGAGTAAGAGAATATATCGAGCATCATGCCCGCTACGATTACCCACGACAAGAAGTGCGGCAGATAAACGATCGTCTGAACCGTACGCGTCAACAAGCGGTTTTTCACTTCGTTCAGCATCAGCGCAAAAACAAGCGGAACGATCAGGTTGCCGACCATCTTCGCGAACGCGATAACGACCGTATTCCGGAAGATCAGCTTGCTGTCATCCAGCTCGAACATATACTTGAAGTTTTCCAACCCGACCCATGGCGACTTCCAAATGCCCATGCCGGGATTGAACTCTTTGAACGCCGTTAAGACGCCGTACATGGGATAGAGATTGAAGAAGATTAACCACAAGAGTCCGGGAATCAGCATGATATAGAAATGTTTGGCAAAGCTTCTGTGTAACATTCTCTCTCCACTTCCCTTATTTGAAAGATAAAGACGGGCGACGAGCGCCCGTCTTATTCCAGTCACCTATTTCAATTCATTAACTTCTTCCGTAACTTTGTCGCCGCCTTGATCTTTCCACTTCGCTACGAACTCATCGAATGCGCTCAGATCGGCACTGCCCATAATGATTTTGAGGAACGTCTCGTCTTCAAGCTTCTTCAGATTCGTCCATCTGGATTCCATCGTTTTGGTCTGTGCTGTCGCAATACTGCGTACCCAGTTGATATCCGCGTCTACAAACGTCGAGCCGCCGTTCAGATGCGCATAGATGTGATTGAAGAAGCCGGCATCCGTCTTCTGATCGAAGTACTGGATATCGTAATTGTCTACCGGATCAAGCTTAACGGCTTTGGCGTGATTAGCCATTTCAAAAGCCCATCCGTAGTTGACATTGTCGAAATCCTCAAGCTTGATTTCATCTTTCAAGAACTTGCGAAGGTTATTAACCGCGTATTCCAATTGATCGCCCGCGCCAAGGATCAGGAACAACGGCACCTGTTGGGACGTCATTTCTTTGCCTTCCGTCAGCGTCTTGAATTCTTCGTCCTTGCCCCACTTGTGAAGCGTCAGCATTTTGATAACAGCTTCTGGGTGCTTAGCGTTTTTGCTGACAACAATGTAGTTGCTGCCTGTCGCTTGGTTAGAGTTGAACTTACCTGCTTCGTTAAGCGGAGCCGCATAAGGTCTCCAGTTCGCTTTCGGATCATTAGCCATCGAATCCGTCAAGTTGTAGGCCGACCACCATGGGCCGAAGAAAATGCCGGTTTGGCCGCTTGCCACAACCTCGGCCGTCGATTTACGAATGCCAAGCTCTTTGTCCAAAATGCCGTTTGCGTACCAGTCCTTCATCATGCCGAGCGCTTTTTTCGTTTCTTCCGTCGTCGAGCCGTATACCGCATTGCCGTCCTTATCCTTCACCCAGATACCTGGATACGCATCATTGGCGAAGAACAACGGGGAGAAGTTATACCAATGGTCGGTCGAATTAAGGAAGTTGGAAGATAGCGAACCGCCTTGCTGCGTACCGACGATACCTACCGTGTTCTCTCCGCCCATCTTGTTGTCGATGAACGCTTTGGCGATGTTGCCAAGATCTTCGAGCGACTTCGGCGCTTCAAGCTTCAGACTGTCGAGCCAGTCTTTGCGAATCCAAGTGAGCGGCGCGGAAGGCAGCGTTGTCTCAGGCAATGCGTACAGCTTGCCGTCGAACGTTACGCTGTCCAGCAGACCCGGATTGGAGTCGTAAACCGCTTTCAGCTCCGAGCTTGCATACTTGCCGTATACTTCGTTAAGATCAGCCAATTGGCCCGCTTTGACCATTTGGCGAAGCTGCGTTTCGTTAACGACCATCGCGTCAGGCAAGTCGTTACTGGAGATTGCGAGGCTCACTTTCTGTTGATAGTCGTTGCCTGCAGCCGATTCCCATGCATGCTTCACGACGATGTTGTATTTATCTTTCAGCCAGCGTGTGTAGACGTTGTCCTCCGACGTATCGCTGCCGTCGAACTTATAGTTCGGGTCAATCGCGCGGCCGATGGAAACCTCGGTCACCTCATCGAACTTCGCGAACGGATCGATGACCTCTTCCGTGACCGGTGCGTTAGTCGCTCCTCCATTATTCGCCGGCGCATCCGTCGCTGCGTCCGGCTTGTTGTTATTTCCGCTGCACGCGGCTACGCTAGCCGTCACGGTCATCATAGCCAAAATCGTTAATATGGCTTTCTTCATGTGAATCCCCCTTTGGTAATCGTCATTGTTTCCTTCGACAAACTCAATATAGCACGGGTACGTTCGGCCTCGAGATAGAGAGCATTCCGCAATCAGGGTAGAAATTTTCATTACCGCATAAAGAAACGCGCGAAAAATGTCTATCCTCTTTTCGCACGTTATCTACCCTCTATAGTTTCATTCTTTGGCTCTCGGGCATTTGCCTATACTCGCTTGGCAATACGCCGGCATGCTCGCGGAACAAGCGGCTGAAATATTTTTCGTCGCTGTATCCGATCTGTTCGGCGATCCACTGAATCGTCTTGTTCGTGCTCCGCAAATATTCCTTCGCCCGCTCCATGCGGATTTCCCGCACATAATCGGTGTACGTCTGACCTACGTACTGCTTGAAGCATTGGCTGAAGTAGCTACCGCTCATATTCACCATCTGAGCGATCTCCGAAGACGAGATCGGTTCGCCAATGTTCTGCTGCGCGAGATTCATCGCCTTCACGATGCTGTTCTGGATTTCCGGAGAGAATAACGGCTTTGCGCCCGCGCGGCTGATCCGCTCCCGCACCTCCGCAAGCCACCTCTCGAAGCTGAACCAGCTCGGGAAAAAATCCTCGATGGCGATCGGTTCCGCCAAAATCGCTTGATACAGCCTGTTCCATTCGTCAGATAAGGAGTAGAAAATACGGGCCAGGCGAACCGGAGGCATCTTCAGCTCCTTCAGCTCGGATAGCTGCGACCTGAACACTGCATCGTCATAAATCCAATCCGCCGCTCCCCACTTTTCCTTCATCTGATCGAGTGGAATACCGCTCGTTGCCTTGTCCCCATTCATATAGATCGCCGCATCGATATGGAGCAAGCCATTCTCGGGCTCATAATCGTAGAAAAGATCCTTTTTGGCATATCCCCTAATCATTTGCATGATGGACTTATGGTCTATACCTTCCAGACCGCTGAATTGAATGCTGACCATATTCGCATTAGGCATAGTTGCCCGCGGCAGCGGTTCCGAGGTATACCAAATGCCAGGGCCTGCCTCCGCCGCGTTGCTAGTAATCGCTTGATCCGCCGATAGTTCCTCCGTGCCTGCGCTTAGCGCATAATACACATATAGATGACCGCCTGCTGGCGTCACCATGTCCACCTGATGCTCGGCAGCAACTTTCAATCCATCCTTGCGTTCCATCAGCTTGACGATCCTGCCGAGCACTTCCTCGAACTGCTCTTGCTCAAGCTGGGTTTTCGCTATATAGTCAATGGCTCCTAGGCGCAGCGCCTCCTGTATATATTCAAAATCCTGATGCAGCGACAACACGACGATCTGCACCGAAGGGAATCTCTCCCGAACGATTCGCATGAGCTCGATACCGGACATAACCGGCATGGACAAGTCCGTCATCAACAGATCAATGGGATTCATCTCCATAAACTTAAGCGCGTTCTCTCCGTTATTCGCCTCGCCTACGATCTCCATGCCGAAATCCTGCCATGGCATCGAGGAGATAATGCCTTTACGCACAAGCTTGTCATCGTCCACGATTAATAATCGGATCATAAGGGGTGCTCACCTCCTGGTGCTGATGCTGCTATGGCGGCAAGTGACTCAGAATCGGCGGCAGGCAAGGGTAGACGTACGGAAACGATTGTTCCTTTACCCTGCTCGCTCTTTATCTGAAGCTTGGACTCACTGCCGTAATTAGCCTTTAGAATCCGCTTTACGTATTTCATTCCGATTCCCATTCCAACCTTATCGCTTTCCTCTGTATCGTCGTCCAAAAGCTGATCAATCATCTCTTTCGTCATGCCCGCTCCGTTATCTTGAATCGTAATGAGAAGACCGTCCTCCTGCAGCATCACTCCGACATAGATATAACCGTCGTCGCTTACACCATGATAGAGGGCGTTCTCCACCATCGGCTGCAGCAGGAAACGAGGGCTCGGCAGCCCTAAGCTCTTCTCGTCCACGTCGATATCGACATCGAACTGGAAGTCGTAACGAATTTGCTGCAGCTGCAAATATTCCTTAAGCGCATCAATCTCGTTGCCGATTGTGGACGTCTCCCCCATTTTGCCGAGATTGTAATAGAGCAGCTTGTTCAGGCTGAGCACCAGCTTGTCGATATCCTTCTGACCATTCATGACGGCAAGCCAGTGAACCGTATCGAGCGTATTCATCAAGAAATGCGGATTAATTTGATACAATAGCTTCTCCACTTCCAGGTCGGCTCTACGCTTCTCCTTCTGCTCCACTTCCTCGTAGAGCGCCCAGATCTTCCGTTTCATGCTGCGCGTCTGGTATAGCAAATAATCGAATTCCGGGATATAGGTCTGCTCCTTATGCTCGCCCTCATTCGAATGAATGAGCGACTTAATCTCCCGGTGGAACTTATCGAGCGGCCGATAGACCATCTTCCACAGCAGCCAAGCGAAGAACAAAGCCACAATAATGAACAAGAAGAAAATGCCCGATATTTGAAGAAGCCACCGGTTTCGCTCCTGATTGAGCTCCTTCTCCGGAACGACGGATACGATGCTCCACCCTTGATTACTTACTTCCTTGTTCCAAAAGTAACCGCCGGAATAGCCGGATAACACATTCGGATTCGTCTCCGGGAATAGGCGCTGCACGGCAAAAGAGTCCGATACTTCGCTGAATGCAATCTTTCCCGTTGGATCAAGCAGCAGCAAGCGGCGCGAACTTTCCTTCCGATTCTGCGGAGCGAACAAAGAAGTAAGCGCATTTCGGCCTGACTCAATGTATAAATACATATCTTTATCCGGCAAATTAACCTTACGCATAATACTGAACACATATTGATTAATCGAGCCGTTGTAGCTGATATGGGGACCATAATACGTGATCTCCGAATATTGAGCCAAGATCGGCAGCTTATCCGGCTGGAAATCGCCGCGAACGCGGAAGTTCTCGAAGTCGTACTCCTTATTCTCGGCATCGTAATACATCAGCAAGCCGATATTCGGATTCGAAAACGTAATATTGTTCAATTCGCTCCGAATTTCATTGTTCAGCCGCAGTTTCTCGTAGGGCTCCTGTACCGTCTCGAGCTCTTCAAGCCGCTTAATCGTGCCTCCGCCATAAGCAAACTGCTGCGATACGTGATTGAGATTGTTGAGCGCATTCTCCAGCGTCAGCAGGTCCTGCTTCAGATTGCTCTGCAGCGCGCTCTCCACCTTATTGCCGATGATGGAATCGATCGTGTAAAACGATATGAAACCCAAACAAATAAATGGGGTTAAACTGCTTATCAAAAAGATGAAAATAATTCTGTTTTTGAACGTTACATTGTTTAATCGTTTCATTCGCATAAGTGTGGAAATACCACCCTTTCCTGTACGAATCATGCTGAATGGGCACAATACCCGCTAATGATATCATAGCTTGAAACGAAGTGGATGAGGTATGAAAATCATACGGAATGAGGGGGACAATTTTTATTTCGTGTAGTTTTCATATATTTCCTGATTGCAATTAATCGCCCATTAACAAATGAGCACTATACTGACCGTAATGCCGCACATTATATATGGAAAAGGAATGATATGTCGTGGGAATTCATACGTATTTTCAATCTCTTAACGATCTCGAGCGTATTATTCGTTGTCCAGGGAAATTTAAATTCGAAGAGCACAGCGTATCCGCTCATTCTTGGAAGGTTGTCCAATACGCCAAGACGCTCGCCGACATCGAGGAAAGCAATGGCGTGGCGATCGACTGGAAGAAGCTTTACGAAATTACGAGCAGCCATGACTATGGCGAAATCTTTATCGGGGATATCAAAACGCCCGTCAAGCATTCTTCGCTGGAACTTCGCGGCATGCTGCAGCAGGTAGAGGAAGGTATGATTGCACTCTTTATTGAGGAAAATATTCCGGAGGAGTTCAAGCCGATCTTCTTTAGACAGCTGCGCGAAGGCAAGGACGACTCCGTCGAAGGGCTCATTCTTGAAGTGGCCGATAAGCTCGATCAAGTGTACGAAGCTCTGACTGAATTGCAACGAGGAAACACCGAGAAAGAATTTGTTATCATGTATCGCGAAGCGCTTATTAAGATTAAGAAAATAAAGCTGCATTGCGTGGATTACTTCTTGGAGCATATCTTGCCGGATATTGTTAACGAAAGCTCTCATTCTCCTATTGATATTAAGAAAATTACGAATGAGGCTTTGGGGGCTTAACCTTACCGCGAACGATGACGATCTTCGCGTTGTCCGTATGATTCGCTCCCATCTCCACCAGCGAGAAGCCTTGGACGGGAGCTATTCTTTATGGAAGCAAGCGATATTGCTGTTCTAGCTGCTGCAGCGTACGGCCAAAATGGCCATTGCAAGCCGTTAATCGATCGTCGATCTCTTCGGGCGGGAGTCCGAATTTATGCATTAGAATCGCGATGCGCGCATCGCCGTTTGCTTGTTGAACTAGCCCATGAGCAGTCCCTTCATCTACTTCGATCGCTTGCATCACCATACTCACGACACGATTTCGCAATTTCTCGTTGGTCGCCTGTACATTGACCATCAGATTGCGATATACCTTACCTAAACGAATCATCACCGTCGAGGAAATCATATTGACGACCATCTTCTGGCTTGTGCCTGCCTTGAGCCTGGTAGAGCCCGCAATGATTTCCGGTCCAACCTGTATTTCGATCGGATAATCGGCTTCCTCTCCGAGCGGCGTTCCTACGTTGCATGCAATCGCTACCGTAAGCGCACCAATTCGTTTCGCTTCATTTATCGCGCCCAGCACGTACGGCGTCGTTCCGCTTGCGGCCAATCCGACGAACACGTCCTTGTCCGAAAGCCTCTTCCTGGCATCAAGCTTACCGACCTCCACATCATCCTCGGCGTCTTCAACCGCTTGGAACATGGCCTCTTGACCGCCTGCGATGACAGCATTGAACAGCTCCCTGTCAACGCCGAACGTCGGAGGACACTCCGTTGCATCCAAACTGCCGATGCGGCCGCTAGAACCTGCCCCGAAATAATATAGCTTTCCGCCACTCTCTAGTCTCGCAACAATTTGCTCAATCGCTCTCTCAATATGAGGAAGCGCCTCTTTCACTCGCAAAGCTACGGTCTGATCCTCCTCGTTCATGAGGCGGATAATCTCGCCTACGGGCAGCTGATCCAGGTGCCGGGATCTGCCGTTGCTCTGCTCAGTCAATAACGATGACGTTTCTTGCTGCATCTTGACTCCTCCTACTGTTAGGCCAGCTTAAGTTCAATAGAAAATACGCCATCCACGCTATGAAATGAAGCTACAGCCTCAGCGAGCTTTCAATAATCTTCCCGGTTGCCGGGCTAGCAAGTCCCGCTTCATGCAGCGCCAAATAATAGGCGCCAACGGCGGGCGGGAGCGTCAGCAGACGGCACTCTCCTGCCTCCTTATCACGCTGCTGCAAGGCCGCTATGAATGCGGAATAGAAATAGGGGGCCGAGAACAAACCTCCTGCCGCGATAACAGGAAGTCTTTCATCCCCCAGCCTCTTTCGAACGGCACGGACCAGCTCTCTAAGCTCGCAGGCGGCTTCAGCAACGATTGTCTCGGCTACGGAATCGCCTTTCATCGCCGCATGGATAACGATATCGGACAGTGCCGCCAGCTCTCGGCGCATGGCAGGATGGCCATAAAGCCAATCAATTAGCGCCTCTGGTTGATCCAGTTCAAGCCTTGCCAGCACAGCTTCAGTCATGGACGTTGCCGGACCGCGCCCATCATAATGACGCATGACGGCCTGCAGCGCCTTCCGCGACAGCTCGAAACCACTGCCTTCATCGCCGAGCAAATATCCCCATCCTCCCGCTCTCTCCTCGCTGCTTTCAGGGGAGAGACGGCCATAGGCGATAGAGCCGGTTCCGGCTATCAATACAATACCGGGCTGTCCCCAAGTACCGGCAGCCCATGCGGCAGCGGCGTCGCTCTGCACAACGATTCGAGTTTCACGGGAGAAGTAGGGAGTCATGAATTGCTTCATAGCGGCTTTGTCGCTCGGACGGTGTCCGCCCGCTAAGCAAAGTGATAGACCTGCCACATCCATCATTGAGGCGCCGCAGCGGGTCAGCGTCTCCTCTAGCAATTGAAGCAGTATAGCCTCCGTCTCTGCACGGGTGCTTGATTTGACGTTGGTAGCCCCGCCATAACCCACATGTCTTACTTGACCTGTACCGTCCCCGACGACGCATAGAGTCTTAGAGCCGCCGCCGTCAATGCCAATATATAGACTCTGCTCCGGTCTTGTCATGCTCTTGCACCTCTTTGCCTTACATTATTTCTTCCGCCTTACAGCATGCTTCGTACGGTCTAGCGAGGCAATACTTTCCTCATAGCTGCCCGCAACCATGCCGACATACAAAATATCGATAACGTTTAATTGGGCGATACGGGAAGCCATCGCTCCGTTCCGAAAATTCTGATCGATCGTGCTCGTGAAGAGCGTTATATCCGACATATCGGCAATCGGACTATTACCGAATTGGGTTAAGGATATCACTGCCGCGCCGTTCGCCTTGGCGACCTGAAGCGCATACAGCACCTCTTCCGTACGACCGGAATGCGATATGCCAAGCACGACATCTTGGTCTGTCAGATTGGCGGCAATAATCGCCTGGATATCTCCGCTTGCTCCAAGCTCGCACCATTTGTTAATGCGCGAGGCTTTAAGTTGAAAGTCCTCCGCTACCAGCGCAGTCGGACCGATGCCGAACACCCCGATCTTTCGCGCCTGCAGCAGCTTCCCAACAGCTTGGTCGACAGCTTCCGGCGATAGCACCGTAAGCGAATCCTGTACGGACTTCAGATTACTGCCGCTCACCGAGGAGATAAGCTCCTCCGTCGAGCTACCAACTTGAAACTGCTGGTATTCCTCCTGCTTCGTATCGGAAAGAGCCAAATCAGCCGCAATGCGCAGCTTCAATTCCTTGAATCCCTTGCATTTCAACGAGCGGGACAGCCTGACAATAGTCGCTTCCCCGACCTTTGTCTTCTGCGCCAAACTCTGGACGGAAATATTAACAACCTCGTTCGGATGATCCAGTATATATTTGGCTGCCTGCTTTTCCATCGAAGATAAGGAATCGTAAGCGCCTTCTATGCTCATTAAYATCCCTTTTAGCGTCACTCTGCTACCACCGCCTTTCCTCTTCCTAATATCATTAGCTTTTCATACCCGTAAGCGCAATCCCCTCTATGAAAAAACGTTGCARAAGCAAAAAAAGAACAACAAGGGGCAATAGAGCCATGAAGGCTGCCGCCATCATAAGCGGGTATTCGGTTGAAAATTCACCAACGAAGCTAGCTACCGCCAGCGACAATACACGCATCTCGTCAGAATTCGTCAGGATGAGCGGCCAAATGAAGTCATTCCAAGACGCAATCAGCACGAAGATTGCCAGCGCCACGAGCCCGGAACGAGACAGCGGCAGATACAGACTCCAATAGATTCGGAAATAAGAGCTGCCGTCAATCTGAGCCGCTTCGCCCAGCTCCCGAGGAATAGATAGGAAAAACTGACGAAGCAGAAAAATCCCGAACGCGCTCGCAAGCCCCGGAACAATAAGGGCATTATACGAATCCAGCCATCCAAGCTCCTTCATCAATACAAATGTAGGAATAATGACAATCTGGCTCGGCACCATCATATTGGAGAGGATAATGAAAAACAACGTGTTCTTACCTGGGAAGGACATTGTCGCAAACGCGAATGCCGCAAGCGAGCAGAAGAACAACTGCCCTACTGTCTTGGACAGCGCCACGACGATTGTATTGAAATAATAACGGATATAATCGGTTTTCGCGAATACCTCCGCAAAGTTAGACCACTGGATCACATCCGGCAACAGCTTCGGAGGCGTCAGCATCGACTCCTCGAACGTCTTCAATGCGGTGTCAAGCATCCATAAGAACGGAACAAACATGAGGAATGCGCCTGCGATCAGAATGATATGGATGGTGACCTTGCTTGCCATTCGGTTCATCTTGTCGCCTCCTTTCTATTGATAGTGAACCCATTTTTTCTGTAGCGCGAACTGTACCAACGTGAAAGCCAAGATAGCAGTGAATAAAACGACAGCCTGCGCCGATGCATAACCCATTCGGAATAGAACGAAGCCTTGATCATAGATCGTATAGACAATAGAACGGGTCGAATTCAGCAGCATGGGATTCGGTCCCGAAGTACCGGTCGTGCCGCCTGTCATAACGAATACATAGTCGAACAGCTGCAAGCTGTTTATTAAAGCGATCAGCAGGACGAAAAACAGACTTGGCGTCAGCAGCGGCAGCGTGATGCGGAACAACTGATACCACTTCGACGCTCCATCCATTTCGGCGGCTTCGTAATAGGTTGCGGATATGCCTTGCAGACCAGCGATCAAAATAATCATATAGTAACCCACCGTCGACCAAATCGAGACGATGACGATGGACAACATGGTCATCGATGGATCGGACAACCAGTTCGGCTGCGGCAGATGAAGCAGTCCCAATACGTAATTGACAGGACCGAACTCCGCATTAAGCAGCCACTTCCAGATCAGTCCCACGGCTGTTGACATCGTAACAACAGGGACAAAATAAAGGGTGCGGTAGAGCGATAATCCCCTTATACGCTGATTCAGCAGTATCGAAGCTACTGTAGCCAGTCCGATCGATACCGGCACGCTAATTACAGTAAAGTAAACGGTATTTCGAATCGACTGAATAAACTCAGTGTCACGAAACAGCGCTGTGAAATTATCCAAACCTACGAAGATCGGCTTTGTTAATCCGTTCCATTCCGTGAAGGACAGCACAAGGGATGCAGCAGCCGGAAGCAAGTGGAACAAGGACAGCCCAAGCAGCGCAGGCGCGATGAACAGATACGCCCATCTCATTTCCAATTTTCGTTTCATCCGCTCACCAACCCGATCGGAAACCGAAGGGGCTTAGCTGCTCCCTTCGGTTTCTTTAATCTCATTGCTATTTATCTCTGCTCAATATTTCGTTCATCTGCTGTGCGGCTTTGGATAGAGCCTCTTCGACCGGAACAGTCCCGGTTAATGCTTCCGTTATGGATGCCGCCATTACCTTCTGCCATTCCGACGTGTTCTGCGATACCGGATAAGCTACCGCATCCGGGAGAGATACGACGAACGCTTTCATGTCCAAGGATGGAATCGACTGCGCCCACAGATCGACATAATCAGTATAAGCCGGGAAGTTGATTGCGTTTTTCCCCAGAAGCTCCTGACCCGCTTTGCCTGTCAGCAGATTCAGCAGTTTCCATGCCTCCTGCTGATGCTTGGACTGCTTATTAATGACCCAGCTGGAACCATGCACATAGAAACCGCTCTGCTCTCCGCTTGGAAGAACCGTAACCCCCAGCTTGTCGCCGAGCAACTTGTTTAGATTAAAGGCATCGAACGAACCTCCCGGATACATGGCCGCGTTGCCAGAGCCGAAGATTTGCAATGCCTCTGTCTCCAATTGCTGCTGCGCGGAAGGAGAAATGCCCTGATCCATCAAATCCTTCATGAATTGAATCGCCTTGATCGTGCCCTCTGAATTCAGTCCCGACGTCTTCTTATCGGCGCTGATCACACTGCCGCCCGCTTGATGGATGAGAGGATAATAGCCGATTTGATCCGCGTTTACCGCAATATAACCGTATTTATTAGCGGCTTTATCGGTCAATAGGGCTGCTTTCTCCTTCAGCGTATCCCACGTCCAGCTTTCATCCGGATACGGAACGCCTGCTTGATCGAACAGCTCCTTGTTATAGAACAATCCGATAGAGCCGAGGTAGAACGGAATGCCATAAGCATGGCCGTCGAGCTTATACAGCTCATTGATGCCTTGCGGATACACCGAAGTGTCCACTCCGTTTTTCTCAATAAGCGGTTGCAGGTCTGAGAGCAAGCCGAGCGATGCGAATTTATTGAAGTTCGGTCCGTTCATCATGAACAGATCGGGACCCTCGCCTCCGACGAGACTCGATTGCGTCTTTGTCCAATAATCCTTGACTGGCGTTATCGTAACTTGCACATCCGCCTCGGGATGATCCTGCTTATAAATCTCAATTACCTGATTGACGGTATCCTTCAGCTTCTCATCCCAGATGGCGAGGTTCAGCTTAAATTTCTCCTTGCTGCCCGTGTTTTCTTGGACGGCTTCCGTACTTGCCGGTTCCGATTGATTCTGTGACGCGCCGTTATTGCTGTCCGTTCCTCCGCATCCCGCCAGAATCACGCTGAGCATAGAAACCAGGAATACGATTATTAGTGCCTTCTTCATTTTCATTCCCTCCGTTATGGTTCAGTTTCTTCAAGCACTGCTTCCAGCGGTCTGGTCAGCGGGTTCATTTGTAATAATGTTTCATTTTGTATTATTATTAATGTAACATTATTTCATATTGAGCCAAAAAAATATGAACTCGCTTGATGAACTTTATTTTATTCACACTTAACCAACCTGTCAAGTATGAATTAAATGAATAAAACAGAAAACCCGACCTTGAGAGGTCGGGTAGATCCTATTAAGGTTGTATCGTCAGCCCTTGCCGGCAGCTTCCTTCGGCGTTTCGATGACATCGTCCTTCGTATCGGAGACGAGCTCCTTCGCTGATGATTTGAACTCATGCAGCGTCCGACCGACTGCGCGGCCGAGCTCCGGCAGTTTTGAAGGTCCAAATATGATGAGTACGACGACCAAAATCATTAGTAATCCCGGTAAACCAATATTTTGCAGCATATAATCGTTTCCCCTTCCTCGTCTTAGGTTAGATCGGCCAACTGCCCGTCGGTCAATCCTGGTTATGCGGTATCGGGTAAGCGGCGACCGCTTCGATCTCGATCAGCCAATCGGCGCTCACAAGTCCAGCGACGCCTACCGTAGAACGGGCCGGCTTTGTCGGATTTTCTTTGGTATTAAAAAACTTCGCGTATGCGTTGAACCAACCTGTATAATCGAACTTGCCCTGCAGAGCCGCGTCCGGCGTGACGTAAACACGCAGATAGATGACATCCTTCAGCGACAGTCCTTGATCCTGCAATTGTTTCTCAATATTTTTCATGATGCCTTCCGCTTGTTTCTCCGTATTTCCGTAACGCTCGTAAATGGTTTTGCCATCCTTGTTCAGCAGAGGCGGCACCGTACCGCTCGTGGAGAACGTCGCGGAGCTGGCAGGGAGCGCTACCGCGCTTGCGATGGACGAGCTGGGGCTGCCGTAAAATTCGGGCTCGTGTATCGGAGTTAACGGGAATTTATTCGGCGTTACAGTTGCTGCGTACACGGATGCACCGATGAAGCAGGACAGAATCGCTGTCCCGATCAATACTTTGATATTGCGCTTGATCGCCATAGGTATGAATCCCTCCAACTTATTAATAAGTATAATTGCCTTGTCCTAGCGATTTCCTTCCCTACTCCTTCATGACTCGTTGACTGATGTCGGTAACGACTGCTCTAGCCGACTCAATGCCGCCTGCCATCCATGCCGTGACGTAACTAATATGTTCCCCGGCCAAGTACACTCTGCGGTCGGGTTTGCAGAGCGTAGGATAGACAGTATTCCGTTGATCGCCGGAATAACCTACCCAGCCCCCTTCGTTATACTTGATCTTCTTCCAATCGATGGAGAACGACGCTTCGAATTCCTTGTGATATTGGGGATGGATCTTTGCGCCCTGAGCCAGCGCATGCGTCTCGCGCTCCTGGTACGACATCGCACCAAGCTTGTCCGCGCTGCCGCCGAACGCATAATAGCCGAGTAACAACCCCTTCTTCTGCATATAGCCGGTAGGAGGATAATAGATGGACGAAATATCCATGTTAGTCAGCGTGTTGCCGCCGTAAATTTGATCGTCTTCCTCCCAGAAGCGACGCTTGAATTGCAAGCCGATTTTACCAGCAGAGGCATAACCGATGCTATCGATCGCATTTTTCATCTCTGGCGAGAAGTCCGCTTTAATTTTCTTCAGAACCGGCAATGGGATCGTACAGATACAGTAGTCGCCTTCTACATTCTGGTATCCGCCTGTGGCCAAATTTTTGTACGTAACCGTGACACCCTTCTCGCTTTGCTTGATCTCCGATACTTCGGAATGAAAACGAATCTTGCCTTGAAGCCGTTTCTCGAACGCCTTCGGAATGGCATCCATGCCGCCTACCGGGTGGAACATCATCATTTGTTGGTCGTAGCCGTATTCGCTGCTCAGGTAGTTGCCGAAGCCGGAATTCAGGATCGCTTTCATGCTGAATGGATCGCGGATGACGCCGGCATCCAAGCGAGCCCCAGGCTCATCCTTATACCCGCCCCTCGACGAACCTTTATAGAACAGATCGGCATCCAATCCACCTTCCGAGCGAAGGTAAGCAACCAGCTTCTCCTTCTCGTCGGCTGTCAGCGGCTTGTCCAGCGCGTTCTGATTCACGGCCTTCGCCATCAGCTCGCTTACATATCCACGCACGTCAGCCTTTGCCTCTCGTTTACGAACCTTCTTGCCGGAGAGCTCCCCGACGTTCTCGTTATAATAATAAGCATGGTCATTAACGTTGTTGAACGGCTCGATCGGAATACCGAACTTGCGGATGTATTCCATCGTGACGTGGAACTGCGGTATTCGCATCGGACCGCCGTTCAAGTAAAGTCCGTCGGAGAACCTCGCAACCTGCTTCGTTCCTCCGATTTCAGTAACCGTCGTACCGCGGCGCACCGACCAGATTCGTCCTCCTGATCGCGCACGGGCTTCCAGAATGGTGCAATCGAATCCAGCTTGGCCAAGCTCGTAGGCCGCCGTCATGCCGGCGATGCCCGCCCCGAGAATGACGATTTTTTTACCTCCGCGGTTGCTCATCGACAGCGCGTTTTTGTCAGGCGGCTCGTAATCCGCCGCTTTCAGCGTCTCGGGCGACAGTAACCCCAGCGTGCCCATGACGCTGAATACCGCAGCGCCTCCCCCGAGCTTCCCTACCGTACCCAGAAACTGGCGCCTCGACATCTYGTTTGGCGTTTTATTCGACTCCATTCGTCTCCACTCCATTCTTCAGCATCGATGTGCTTTGTCCACCACACAACGACAAGATAGCATGGACGATTGGCAGTTTTCTATTTTCGTGTTAGAAAGTCTGACATAAATCATTTTTGGCATATTGTGAAACTACGATAAATTTTACGAATATAGGCTGGTTATCCTAGATTTACAGCCTAATAAATACCAAATACCAAATTACTAGTTCATGGAGATCATTGTCATTTACGAGTCGCCTTGCTAAAATCTCTTCCATAAGAAAGTAAATGTCACCTTATCTATCATCAATCTATTGCATAATTCACTCTTCCAGTATTCTATGAATCGATCCAGGAGGCGAAGCAATGAGTTACAAAGTGATGAGCATTGGTATGGTCAGACAATTGACAGGCTTGACGGAGAGGCAGATCCGATATTACGAGGACCGCCAGCTTGTATTTCCAGATCGTACTTCTGGCGGGGCAAGGAAGTTTTCGTTCGAGGACGTTGAGCGATTAAAAGAGATTCACCGAAAGCTAAGAGATGGCTTTCATACGTTCGAGCTGCGCAAAGCGCTCATGACCGAAACAGCTCATTCCATCGAAACATAGAGAGGAGAATGGTATAATGGGAAACCCGTTTTTGATGTCCTTCTTGGAGCACTTAAGCCAGCTGCGCAAACAGATCATTATCATTGCCGCTGTATTCGCCGGATGCACGGCCCTCGGACTTTTCGCAGCGCCTTTTATTTTCGATGCGATTAAGAGCGCGCCCCCGGCTTCACAGATGGAATGGAATACCTTTTCTCCTTTCGACGGTGTACGCATTTATATGATCATAGCCATGGTCGTCGCCTTAACGCTAACGTTACCCGTTGCGCTTGCTCTCATCTGGAGCTTCGTGAAGAAGGGGTTATATCCTCACGAACGGGCAGCAACGATCCGCTATATCCCGTACAGCGTCATCTGTTTCCTTGTAGGAGGCTGCTTCGGCTACTTTGTCGTCTTACCGATGAGCTTCTCCTTCGTTAACAACATCTCGGAGAATCTGAATCTGACCGAAACGTACGGCGTCGCCGAATACTTTGCGTTTATGATGAACATCGTTCTCCCGATCGCCGCAGCCTTCGAGCTGCCGATCATCGTCATGTTCCTCACGCGGATCGGCCTGCTCACGCCGGATCGCCTCAAGCGCTCGCGCCGCTACGCATATTTGATCTTGGTCGTCAGCTCCAATCTGATGACGCCGCCTGACATCGTCTCGGACTTCCTCCTTCTGATTCCGCTCCTCGCCTTATTCGAGATCAGCGTTTGGTTGTCTGGATCCGTCTACCGCAAACGATTGGCCGCTGAACCGGGCGTAGCGTAGACTATCAAAAAAAAGCCCAGCAGTCATAATGAAGTGCCCCCCTTATAGTAGACATTGGAAAAACCCACATGGGAAACCGATGATGCTTAGGGGGGATTTTTTATGAGCAAGAAAGAACAACCAAATAAATCGTATACAAAGGAAATAAGGCAGGAAGCTGTACGGTTACATGAGGAGGAGAAGTGGACGTATAGGCAAATTACTGAGAAATATGGGATACAAGATAAAGATAGGGTTCGTAAATGGGTCTATAAGTTTAGAAAACAAGGTGAATATGGATTATTGGATAATAGAGGTCGTAGGGTAGAATATGTCGATCAGGACCTATACACCAAGCAGCTCAAACGGGAGAATGCAGTGTTAAAAAAGTGCTTAGAAATCTGGAAACGGGAGGTGTAAAGGGCAAGTATGCCATTATCGAGGAGATGTCCGGAATGTATTCGGTGACTCTTCTTTGTGAATTACTTGATGTATGGCGAAGTGCTTACTATCGCTACCTTAAGCGTAAAATGGATGATCCAGACGGCGAAATTAAGAAGTGGATTAAAGATATTTATCTCCAGCGAGATCGAAAGTATGGCTACAGGAGGATTCAAGGTGAACTGGAGCGTCAATACGGAGATACAGTGAACCACAAGAAAGTGTTACGTCTCATGCAGGAAATGGGTATTCGATCTATCATTCGTGCTAAACGTCCTTACTTCAACACGTATCAGGCCGCGCAGTCAGACGGCAGAATTGCTCCAAATCTTCTGAATCGTGAATTCACGGCAACAAAACCAAATCAGAAGTGGGTTACGGACATTACACAGTACCGTGTAGGCGATCAGCGCCTATATCTTTCTGCCATAATGGATTTGTGTGGGAAAGACATCGTAGCCTTTCATATGAGCACTAGAAATGACAATGAGCTGGTATTAGACACCTTTAGCAAAGCTTTTGAAGAACACAAAGACGCTACAGGTAAGATAGCCGATCTAATCGTCCATAGCGATCAGGGCTCCCAATATACGTCTCATGTTTACCACGATCTACTGCCTACGGTAGGCGTCCAAATCAGTATGTCACGTCGGGGCAATTGTATAGACAACGCCGCAATGGAGAGTTTTTTCTCTCATTTGAAAACGGAAGCACTCTATCCCTATGATATTAGTTCAATTAGTGAGGCTCAACAACGAATTGAGGAGTTCATTCAATTTTACAATAATGAACGGATTCAAATTAAATTAAACAAACAGACACCAATCGAGTATCGACTACAATTTACAGCATGATCGTTAGACAAAAATCAAATGTTAGACTGAAATTCATTAAGCTAACTGGCAGGATTGATTATAAGAGTTCTTTACATCACCACTTTTTGGTGCAAATGTTATACTGAAAATTAGATCAGGGAATCACCGTCACCATATTATTCTTTTTTGAAGATCATGAATAAGAGAGGTATATTAAGATGGAAAAAGGGAAAATCGTATTTCTAAATGGTGTAACTAGTGCTGGGAAAACATCTATAGTAGATGCTATACAGTTAAAATCAGATGAATTTTTTTATGTTGTTGCAAATGACCTTTTTGAGAATACAATAGGCGATAACTATCTCCG
>NZ_JBFRGE010000070.1:0-34398 GCF_052115185.1 Paenibacillus sp. 2TAB19
CCTAATGCAATTTAAGGCCCGTTGGTCAAGGGGTTAAGACACCTCCCTTTCACGGAGGTAACAGGGGTTCGAATCCCCTACGGGTCACCATTTACGAGCCATTAGCTCAGTTGGTAGAGCACCTGACTTTTAATCAGGGTGTCGAAGGTTCGAGTCCTTCATGGCTCACCATTTGTTTCTTCCCTCGAAGCGAATGCAGTGAGAAGGCAACACAATATGTGCGGTAGTGGTGGAACGGCAGACACGCTATCTTGAGGGGGTAGTGTCCCATGGACGTGCAGGTTCAAATCCTGTCTACCGCACCATACTTATTCAAACCCAATCCTTGCTTAAGCGGCAAGGTTTTTTTTGTTATTTCAAGGGCGTATCGTAACGCGTGTACGGACGGGGACAAGCTTGGATAGCGCGACAACATCGTCGTTGTACATTCGAATACAGCCATGTGATACAAGATGGCCTATCGAGGAAGGATCGTTGGTTCCGTGTATGCCATAGTGAGGCTTTGAGAGCCCCATCCAGAAGGCACCGAATGGTCCGCCGGGATTGGCTTGCTTATTGATGATCGTAAACTCGCCGGTCGGCGTCTGAGTAACCATCGTACCGATTCCGACAGGAAACGAGCGTACGACGATATCATCATCCAGCAAATGAAGCATTCGGTCAGACAGGTCAACAATAATCCGATATGCGGGCATAGGTTGCACCCTCCTTTGCTTCATCGTATGAAGGCATATGTGAGGAGGCTTAGACGCTCGAAGGCGATACAAGCCTATTTTTGCGTGGTATATGCGGTGAGACAAAGCAAAAGGGACGAAGCATGAATGCTTCGTCCCTTTTGCTTAATGTTTTGTAGCTTCTGTATCGTTGGAGAGCTTCAATACTTCGAACACCTTGAACAGCAGGCTAAGCACGATCGCTACCACTGTGGCAAGCGCCATGCCCGACAGCGAGAAGTCGCCGAAAGTAACCTTCACGCCGCTTAGGCCCGTAACGAGAACGACGGTTGTTAGGAACATATTCGTCGGCCTTCCATAGTCGATCTTCGATTCGACGAGCATACGCAATCCGGAAGCTGCGATAACGCCGAAGAGCAGCAACGATATCCCGCCCATAACGGGAACGGGGATGCCGGAGATGAGCGCCGAGAATTTGCCGGAGAACGATAGAATGATCGCTAGCACGGCAGCTCCGCCAATTACGAAGGTGGAGTAAACTTTCGTAATGGCCAGTACGCCGATGTTCTCTCCGTATGTTGTATTCGGCGTTGAGCCTACGAAGCCGGAAATGATCGTTGAGATGCCGTTGCCGAGCAAGGAGCGGTGCAGACCAGGCTCTTTGGACAGGTCCTTCTCCACGATATTGCTTGTTACGACCAAATGTCCGATATGCTCGGCAATTACGACGAGCGAGGCAGGCAGTATTGTTAATATTGCAGCCCATTGGAAAACAGGCGCCGTGAATGTCGGCGACTGAATCCAGCCGCTATCGCCAACGAGCGTAAAGTCGGTGAGCCCCATTGCAAAAGCAAGGACATAACCGACTACGATGCCGATCAAGATCGGAATGATGCGCAGGAAGCCGCGGAACAGCACGGACCCGAGCACGGTTACTGCGAGAGTGATCGTGGACAGAATAACAATACTGCCGTCAGGCGACCAGCTTGACGCTTCCTCCGGCGTAAGTCCGTCCGGCATAATCCAGCCTGCCATCTTGGCAGCTACCGGTATTAGCTCCAAGCCGATAACCGCTACGATAGCGCCCATAGCTGCAGGCGGGAATACGACGTTAATCCAGCTTGTCCCGGCTGCTTGAACGATAAGGGCAACAATCGTGAACACGACGCCCGCTGCAATGAAGCCGCCAAGAGCTGCAGCATAGCTGCCGCCGCCAGCCGCTTGGTCGCCGATAACAGCGCCGGCGGGGGCGATAAAGGCGAAGCTGGAGCCGAGATAAGCAGGGATTTTACCTTTGCAAATCCATAAATATAACAAGGTGCCGATCCCGTTCATCAATAGGCAAATCGCCGGGTCGACGCCAAGCAGATTCGGTACGAGCACAGTCGAGCCGAACATAGCGAACAAATGCTGAAGGCTAAGCATAATGCTTGTGCCGATAGCCGGTCTTTCATTAACACCAATTACGTTTTTCATGATCGAAAAATCCTCTCAAATTGTAGTGCAAGCTGAGCTCGCTAATGGAACATTCCGTAGGCCAATAAGTTTGGTAATAAAAATGGCCCTTGATGATTCTACATAGGTTAGTATTGTTTTGGCAAGCGTTTTCTAATAATATTCGACATTATTCTCGTTTTATCGAGTTACTTCGCTTCTCGGAAAAAGTAGTACGAGGTGAAGAATAGACGTCGACGATGCCAGTTGTGAAACGGTATACTGGCTTATATACGATAAAGTAAGCGGCGAATACGATAAGGAGTGCGTTGCTGATGTCTAGCGAAAATAGAACGAACCAGCTGTCCGCGCTCAAAGAAATTGCGGAGCTGCTGAATACGACGAATGATATGAAGCAGATGCTGAGCGAGGTGCTTGGAAAGCTTCTGCAGGTGACGGGCTTTAGTACGGGCTGGATCTTTATGATGGATGAGTCGATGGAGAGCGAATGCCAAGCCGCTTATGGACTGCCTCCGGCGCTTGCGGCGAACGGGCAGGAGGCTATGTGCGGAGAGGATTGCTGGTGCATCGAGCGCTATAGGCGCAATAAGCTTCCTCATGCGGTCAATACAATCGAATGCAAGCGGATTACATACGCAATTGCCGAAGGGCTCGAGGAGGGAACGCTCGGCATTTCGCATCATGCAACGGTGCCGCTGAAGGCGGGCAAAGACAAGTTCGGTCTTCTCAACGTGGCACATCCCGGCAAGGAATGTTTTACAGAGGACGAACTGGCGCTTCTGCAGGCCATTGCTTTTCAGATCGGAACGGCAATAAAACGAATCAGGCTTTATCAGTCGCAGGAGCAGAATGCGTTGCATTATTCGAAGCTAAGCGACGTCATACAACGGATTCACGCAATCGGCGTCATTAATGAGCTTCCCATCAAAGCGGTGCAAGAAATCGGCAATTCGTTCAACTGGCCGCATGTGTCGCTGTTCATATACGAGAACGGGGAGTTGTCCTTACGAGCGTTCTATACCGAAGGGGAGGCTCACGAGGAGTGGAAGTCGCTTAGCATCGATGATAACGGGCCGATTAGCACGGCCTTCCGTCACAACAAGCTGTTCGTCGTGTCCAATGCAGAGCATACGGCTTGTCCTTCATTGGAACGCGTCGGGATTCCGCTTTATGCCTCGGCGGCGGCCATTCCGCTTCGCGTGCGAAATCGCTCGATCGGCGTACTGTTTATCAGCAGCCCGATCCGCGGACATTTTGATGAATATCATGAGGACTTTATGTACTCGCTGGGCGATCACTATACATTATGCGTCGAAAACCTGCGTGTCTACGAGCAGAGGCGCGAGCTGGCGCGCATGGAGGAGAGATACCGCGTGGCGAGGGATTTGCACGATTCGGTCATGCAGAAGGTATTCTCCTTATCGTTCATAGCCAAGGGAGCGGAAACGCTGCTGCAGGACAGAGAAGGAAATGTTCGCGCATCGTTGAAAGAAATACAGCAGTTGTCACAGGAGACGCTGAAGGAAATGCGGTCGCTTATTTGGCAACTGCATCCGGCCGGTCTAGAGAACGGCTTGCTTAGCGCTCTAAAACAGCATGGACAGAGCATGGGACTCACCATATATGAGCAAGTTAGCGGCCTGAAGCAGTTGCCGAGGGCAGTCGAAGAAGCGTTATGGCGCATTGGGCAAGAAGCGCTAAATAATGTCCGCAAGCATTCGGGGACGGTGATCGCTTACGTTAAACTTGTGCTTGCTGAAGGAGAGGTTACACTTGAAGTAATGGACAAGGGGAATGGCTTTTCCCTCGACAATAGAAAGGGCGGTCTGACGCTTGGCATGCTGTCGATGCGAGAGCGCGCGGAGCAGCTCGGGGGGCAATTCAACGTAAGGAGCAATCTGGGAGGACCAACCGTTATCGCGGTTAAGATGCCGCTTGATCAATACGAATCATAGCTATTATGAGCAAGGAATGAGGAGTTACCGTGAAGATCAAACTATTGTTAGTCGACGATCACCAAATCGTATTGAAAGGCATTTCCTTCTTCTTGACGATGCAGCCTGATTTCGAAATTGTAGGGGAAGCGGGAAACGGGCAGGAGGCGGTGGAGAGGGCGGTTGAGCTGCAGCCCGACGTTATTCTAATGGATTTGAATATGCCGGTCATGGATGGCATCGAGGCATGCAGCCTCATAACCGCGCAATATCCTCATATTAAGGTGCTTGTGCTTACGAGCTATTCGGATCAAAGCCATGTCGTGCCCGCGCTTCAGGCTGGAGCGTCAGGCTACATTCTGAAGGATGTCGAGCCGGAGCAGTTGGCTGAGGCAATCCGCAGCGCGCATAAGGGCAATGTTCAGCTTCATCCCGATATTGCGGGAGCACTGCTGACGCAGTTTAAACCACAGGGACAAGAGCTAGAGGGAGCGGAAGGCACGTCTATGACTATGGGAGACGGACGCGTTACGGATTTCCAGCCAGCAGAGCGCCACGAATCGCTCACCCCGCGCGAGAAGGAAGTGCTCCAGCTTATTGCTCAAGGTCTTAGCAACAAAGACATTGCCCAATCGCTCGTCGTAGCCGAGAAGACGGTCAAGACGCATGTCAGCAATATTTTGRGCAAGCTGCAGCTCTCGGACCGGACACAGGCCGCATTATATGCGGTCCAGCATCATATGAACGGCGGCACGAAGCCGTAGAGACTCATGAGGTCTTAAGACGATAGTCGTAAGACTAGTCCTAATCAATGATGACGAAGAAGAACTTKATTTTCAGTCTAATTGCCGATGCGTCGCTCCAACAAACTATATAAAATAAAGTAAGTACTACAAAGTACGAAACTAATAAAATATATAGATATTATTGGAGGTTACAAAATGAGCACTATACTGTTCGTTAAAGCAAATGACCGTTCGATCGAGCAAGCTGTCAGCGTGAAACTATACCATGCGTTCTTGGATGCTTATAAAGCAAGCCACCCAGAGGATACAATTATCGAGCTTGACCTGTTCCAAGAAGAGCTGCCTTACATGAACGCCGACATGATCAACGGCAACTTCAAGGCACCGCGCGGAATTGACATGACGCCTGCTGAGAAGGCGGCATTCGATGTTGCTGCCAAATATATCGATCAATTCCTTGCTGCTGACAAAGTCGTATTCGGCTTCCCGCTTTGGAATCTTACAATTCCAGCGGTATTGCACACGTACATTGACTACATCTACCAAGCGGGCAAAACGTTCAAATATACGGAGCAAGGTCCAGTCGGCCTTATTCCTGACAAGAAAGTCGCTCTTATTAACGCAAGAGGCGGCATCTACTCCGAAGGTCCAGCTGCAGCAGCAGAAATGTCGTTGAACTACGTTCGCAACATTATGAGCTTCTTCGGTGTAACCGACTTCTCGACGATTATCGTTGAAGGCCATAACCAACTGCCTGGCCAAGCGGCTGAAATTATTGAACAAGGAATCAACAAAGCCAAAGAAGAAGCACTTGTATTCTAATTCGGATATGAAGCGGGTCCCGCGTCCAAGCGACGCGGGGCCTGTTTTTTTTGAGGTATTTTAGGTCTATTTTGAAATGTACAGCTAGTATATAATGATCTTGGAAAATACATATTCGATTAAGGGGAATGATTGCGGATGGGGAAAAGCAAAGTCGTATTGTTTCAAGGCGACTCCATTACGGATGGCGGCAGAGGGAGAAACGACGATCCAAATCATGTGCTTGGACATAGCTACGCCTACATTGCTGCCGCCGAGCTGGGCAGAGAGTTCGCGGAAGCGCAGCCCGTGTTTTATAACAGAGGCATTAGTGGCAACCGGGTTTCTGACTTATACGCGCGTTGGAATGAGGATGCTTTTAGCTTGAAGCCAGACGTCATCAGCATCATGATCGGCGTGAACGACGCATGGCGTATCGTGAACGAAGAGCCGACGGGCGTAACCGACCGGTTCGAGCGGGCTTATCGCCACTTGCTTGAAGAAACGAAGGAAGTGTTGCCGAATGTGCAGCTTGTATTGTGCGAGCCGTTTATACTGAGAACGGGCGCAACGGAAGAGCGTTGGATCGTGTGGTCGGAGCAGTTAGACCGATATCAGGCCATCGTTCGCAGTCTGGCAATTGAATTCGGGGCTATATTCGTACCGCTGCAACAGACGTTTAACGATGCATGTGAACGCGCGGAAGCGAAGTATTGGATATGGGATGGAGTGCATCCGACGACAGCAGGGCATGATCTGATAGCCCGGGAATGGCTGAAGGCCGTTAAGGATGGCGGAATTACTTTTGATTAGAAAAATGAGACCTTTGGGCATCTAAAACCGTATTACCCCTCATAAGCTTAACATCACAGAGGGGAGAGATGTCATTCTGAGCAACTTGGACGGCTATACAAATGTGGAGAGCAATAATCGTAAGCCAGAGCCGCTAAAGCCAGGAACGGTGAAAAAAGCGATTCTTATCGCGGCTGCCGCAATCGTAGTCATTTATCTTGGTTTCTCGTCATTTTATACGGTGCAAGAGCAGGAGCGGGCCGCCATCCTAACGTTCGGCAAGTATACGAGCGAGGAGTCGGCGGGGCTCCACTTCAAATGGCCTTATCCGATTCAGGAAGTCATTACGGTAAAGGCCGAGCTGACGCAGCGCATCCATATCGGTTATCGTCAGAATGGAGATACGGTTACGCCGGTTGAAGAAGAGGCGCTTATGATCACCGGAGACGAAAATATCGTTTCGGCGGACGCGGTCGTGCAGTGGAAAATTAGCAACATTCACGATTATCTCTACAACATTGACGATCCTGAAAATTTTCTTCGCAATGCGGCCAGCTCATCGATTCGCTCGGTTATCGGTTCGGAGAAGCTGGATTACGCGATTACGGACGGCAAAACCGTCATCCAGGATAAAGTGCGGGAGAAGCTGCTGGAGCTTCAGTCGAAGTACAAAACCGGCATTCAGATCATCGATATTAAGTTCCAGGACATCGAGCCGCCGAGCGGACAGGTCGAGGAAGCGTTCCGCGAAGTAACGAACGCGCGCGAGGAGAAGAACACAAAGATCAATAACGCCGCGAAATACGAGAACGATCGTATTCCGAAGGCCCGCGGCGAAGCGCAGGCGCTTCTCGAGAACGCGGAAGGCCAGAAGAAGTCGCGGATCCTGAACGCGGAAGGCGACGTCGCCAAGTTCAACGCGATTTACGGCGAATACAAGAACAATCCGAACGTCACGCAAAGCCGCTTGATTCTGGAGACGCTCGAGAAAATATTGCCGAATGCACAAATTTTCATTACGAATTCGGGCAGCGATACGGTCAACTATTTGCCGCTTAACGAGTTGCTCAAAGGCGGAAGCACGGCCAAGCAGCCTGAAACGACGAACCCTGCGACATTGCCGCAGCAAACTCCCCAAGGAGGTGACGCGCAATGAAGCGTAATCAGTGGATCATGATCATTTCAGCGGTCGTGCTGCTCATACTGGTGTCCGGATCAATGTTTATCGTCAAGGAAGGCGAATACAAGGTCGTTCTGAAGTTCGGGGAAGCCGTCAGAGCCGAGAGCAATCCGGGACTGAAGTTCAAGCTGCCTTTCATCGAAAACGTATCTTCKTTGCCAAAGTATCAGATGACCTATGAAAGCAATCCAACTTCGATTCTGACGAAGGACAAAAAACCGATTATCGTCGACAACTACACGGTGTGGCGTATCACGAATGCCGAGCAATTCCTTCGTACCGTCCAGTCTGTCAGCGGAGGCGTTCAGCGTATAGACGAAGCCGTKTACAACTCCGTCCGCCGCAAGCTGTCGGAGGTCAACTACGACAACATCATTAGCGAAAAAACGGAGCGAGGGAACATTAACGACGAGATTACGAAGGATGTTACAGCTGCCCTAACGAGAGACAACTACGGCATCGAAGTGATCGATGTCCGCATTAAGCGCACCGATTTGCCGGAAGGCAACAAGCAGAGCGTATACAACCGTATGATATCCGACCGGCAATCGATTGCGGCCCGTTACCTTTCCGAGGGCGACGAGGAATCGCGCAAAATCACGTCCAAAGCGGATCGTACCGCCACCGAGCTTCTGGCGCAAGCGGAGTCGGACGCGAAGAAGATCATTGCCGAAGGCGAGAAGGAAGCCGCGAAGATTTATAATGAGGCTTACGGCAAGGACGCCCAGTTCTACAGCCTGTATCGCACTTTGGAGAGCTACGTGACAACCTTGAAGAACGAGCCGGTCATTATGCTGCCGATCGATTCGCCGTACGCGAAGATTTTATTAGGACAGTAATCAGCATTTAGAATCTTGAGGCCAAGCGAAGGGATATCCTTTGTTTGGCTTTTTTTGTTGTTTGCCTGAAGCAGCTATTTATTTATTGCAGACGATCGTATATGATTTGAGCAATAATAAGGCAAGACGATTGAACACTTTGAGATGAGGCATAAGGAGGTACGTCTGGCATGAATGTGCTGCTAGTCGACGATGAAGCAATAGATTTGGAATGGCTGCGGCGAAGAGTCGCAGGCAGCTCGCTGCCGCTTAACGTAATTGGAACAGCTAATAGCGGCTTTGCCGCGCTAAAGATTATGGAGTCGGAGCAGATCGATATTATATTATCGGATATCAGGATGCCGATTATGTCGGGGATCGACTTTGCGCGTAAGGCGAAGGAGATCAATCCGCAAGCACAGCTCGTCTTTATTAGCGGACATGAGGATTTCAGCTACGCGAAGGAAGCTCTGCATCTGAACGCATCAGGCTATTTGTTAAAGCCGGTGGACGATGGAGAGCTCTATGACATGCTGGCATCGCTTTGCAGCAAGGTCGAGCAGGAGCGGGAGCGTCATCGCAGTGTAGAGGAGGCGCTGTCTCTTGTGAACCAGGAGCTGTTGCTGCGCTGGTTCAACGACGCCGTTCACGACGAGCCGCAGGAGCATATTAAACCTTTCGTGGAGCAGCTGCTTCGAATAGGGACCTCTGTCGCAATTATCGAGCGAGATGATGTGGAGTGGAAGCTGACTGATGAAGAGCGTAGATCGCAGCTCGCCCAGCATACCCAATTCGTGCTGCAATTTGTGCGCGATCATCATATCGGGACACTCATTGTAGCGCATAATTCTCGGATTGTTCTGTTATCCGGCATGCATGACGATCGTTTAGGGACACTGCTTCAGGAGCTCATTCAAGCGGTTCGCGCCGAGTTCCCGATCACCATCACAATAGGCATTGGAATGCATGCGGCAGATTTCGGACAGCTTCGTGAATCGTACAGACAGGCAGAGGCAGCGCTAAGCGCGAAGTGGCTGCTGGGCAAAAACAGACTCATTAAGGATGTCTCGCAATCATCGAGCCGCCGCGCTCTCGCACCAAACGTGGAGGAAAGCGTCAACCAGATGCTTCAAGCGATTTTGGAATATGATTTGGTGCTCGTTGATGACTGCTTGCTGCGGCTGTTCAATGACAATGTCACCATCGCGCACAAAAATGATATTTACGACCTCATCATTCGAATTACGTCCAAGCTGCATGCTGATTTGCTCCAACGGAACGAGAATTTGTACGATTTGCTTAAGTGGGATTCGCACCAGCCGGCCGTGCTGTTCCAATTCGAGACGATGGATGATATTTTGTCGTGGCTGCGAAGAAGATTTTTTGAGCTTTCGGAGCTGTTGTATGTCAAAGGGCAGAAGCAGAAGCGCAAGCTATTCGAGGAAATTTCGCAGTATGTGGATGATCACCTTGAGCATCGTATTACATTGAAGGAGGTCGCGGCTCACTTCGACTTCACGCCGAACTACCTCGGTCATCTGTTCAAGGAGGAGACGGGAACGCTGTTCAGCGACTTTCTTAATGAGCGCAGGATGAACAAGGTGTGTACGCTGCTCGCCGATCCAACGCTTAAGGTATACGAAATAGCCGAGAAGGTCGGATACAAAAACATTATCTACTTCAATCGCCAATTCAAACAATCGACAGGCATGACGCCTGGGGAGTACCGGAAGAAAAACAAAATATAGAGTTAAATCGCGTCGGAACAGGTTATGACCCTGCTCCGGCTTTTTTTATCGCAAAAAAGCTTGCAGAAAAGTGGGAAATCGTAGAAATGGTATTAGTTTTAGTTGCTTTACTCGATGTCCAAGCGGCTTGCCGGAGAACTACAATTAGAGCATTAACCATAAGGGGGATAACAATGAAAGCGATGTGGCGCAAACGAATCATTCTAGTCATCCTATTTATGATAACGCTTACAACGGTTGCAGGAATGGGACCAGGCATACGTGTATCTGCGCTTGAGGGCCCGAATAAAGTGCAGAACGGGGGCTTCGAAAGCGGTGATTTGACAAATTGGGTAGTATCCGGATCACATTCGACGAGCAAAGCTAGCAACGACAATGCGGGGAAAAAGCATTCCGGCAGCTACGGTTACGAATATTGGAATGCAGCAGCTTACACATTCAGTCTAAAACAAACCGTTACCGGCATAGATAACGGCACGTATGAGCTGCGAGCATGGGTATCGGGCGGTGCAGACGCAGGCGCCAATCCAGCATTATCGCTATATGCCGACGACTTCGGAGGCAGCAAGCTGAGCACGCCCGCTGCCAATAACGGCTACGGCAACTGGAATCAATACAAAGTAAGCAACATTGTGGTTACGAATGGGCGGGTGGAGATTGGCATCGCGGTGGATGCGCCAGCGGGGGCATGGGGTTATTTCGATGATTTCGAGCTCGTAAGAACGGATGTCGAGGGCGAGCCTTTGGACCCCGAGGACTTCATCAAAGGCGTAGACATCTCGACGCTGCAGGCGCTTGAGGATAACAACATCAAGTTCTACGAGGATGGGATCGAGGCTGATCTGCTCGATATCTTGAAAAATCATGGCGTCAACTATGTGCGCCTGCGGTTATGGAATGATCCGGTCGAAGCCGACGGCTACAACGACAAGGCGCACTTGATCGAGATGGCGCAACGGGTCAAGGCAGCCGGCCTTAAGCTGCTGGTCGACTTCCATTACTCGGACTTCTGGGCCGATCCGGGCAAGCAGGTGAAGCCGAAAGAATGGGAGAACAAAACCTTCGCCGAGCTCCAAACTGCCGTATACGATTATACGGAAGACGTGCTGAATGATTTGGCGGATGTTGATGCATATCCCGATATGGTGCAGGTGGGTAATGAGATCAACAGCGGCATGCTGCTGCCGGATGGAGCTATTGGCCGATACGATCAATTAGCTCAGCTTTTGAAGGCGGGTATACAGGGAGTTCGCGATACGACGCCGGACGGCCATGAAACGAAAATCATGCTGCATTTGGCTGAGGGCGGAAATAATTCTGCATTCCAATATTTCTTCGATAAAGCGAAGGAAAATGAGCTTGATTACGATGTGATCGGCATGTCGTATTATCCTTATTGGCACGGAACTTTCCAGCAGTTGAAGACGAATATGAACGATATGGCTGCCCGTTACGGCAAACAAATCGTCGTAGCGGAAACCGCTTATCCGTATACGCTCGACAATGCCGATGACCTGGGCAACATCGCAACGGAAGCACAGACTGACATCGCAGGTTTCGAAGCATCGGTCGCGAATCAAAAGCTCGTCACGGAGATGGTGCTTAATACAGTAGCGAATGTCGATGGCGGCATGGGTCTTGGCGCTTTCTATTGGGAGCCGGCTTGGCTTGCTGGAGTAGGCTGGACATCGGGCGAAGGAAATGGTTGGGAGAATCAAGCGATGTTCGACTTTGAAGGCAATGCGCTCGATTCCTTGGACGCTTTCCTTTACACGCCTGGCAGTATGGGAGATGCTGAGCCGGTGCTTGTATATCCGTCCATGGGGCTGACGACGCCGAAGGGAGCTCCGGTTGATCTGCCTGCAACGGTGAAGGTTCTCTATAACGAAGGGACGATTCGAGAGAAGGCCGTTATTTGGGATGAGATAGACGATTCCAAGTGGAATTCGCCAGGAAAATTCACGATTAACGGTACTGTAGATGGCTTTGAACAACAGGCAAGCATCGAGATCACGGTACTCCAATTTGCGAACAACGTCAAAAATGGCGGCTTTGAGAACGGAGATCTAAACCACTGGACGCTCGAGGTTACACCTGATGCGGGTAAAATCGAGGAAAATGCGGGAAATTCGCATTCCGGCAGTCATGTTTTCAACTACTGGTACGGAACGGATTATGCTTATAAGCTAAAGCAAACGATCACCTCGCTGCCGAAAGGCACGTATACATTGAAGGCATGGGTGTCGGGAGGAGCAGGCGAGACGAAGTTTAAACTATTCGCCCAGAAGAATGATTCGCAAGCGCCTCTTACCGTCGATATTGTCAACGAAGGCTATAACAATTGGAAACAGTACGAAATCGAAGGGATCGTCGTCAACAACGGGAAGCTAACGATCGGTTTTGACGTTGAAGCTCTAGCCGAAACATGGGGATTCATTGACGATGTCGAGCTTATGATGACGGAGAAGGCCCCTTCTAGCATAGACGATGGAGCATCCGGCGAAGTTGTCGCTACGGATACGAATACGGTTAATCTTACCCGCGAACAGCTGCAGCAGGATGGACAGGGTAATCTTTCGGTAAAGATTCCTGCGAATGTTACCTCTGTAGAGATTCCGTCGAGTCTCTATGATCTTTTAGAGAAAGGAACGCTCAAGCTTAGCAATGGAACGACAGCGTTAGAGATTCCGGCAGCAGTATTGACGGAGCTGCGCAACAAGCTTGGCGAGCTAGCAGCTGGTTCGGGAAGCACCATAACCATTTCGCTTCAGCCGATAGACAGCAGCAAGCTAAATGCGATGTTGTCGCAGAACGGTTCGGCGCTTGCGAATACAGATGTGAAGCTGCAAGGCAGCGCCTTCGATTTCAAACTGTCGATTCGCAGCGAGGCAGGGAATGAGGCAGTGCTGAACCGATTCAGCCAGCCCCTTGTTTTGCGGATGGCATCTGCTTCTCCTGCTCCTTATAGCGGCATCTATTATGTTAGTGAAGATGGCAAACTGACGTATGTAGGCGGCGAATGGGCGAATGGCGAGTGGACAACCGAGATTGAACATTTTAGCGCATACGGGGTGCTAGAAGTCATTAGACGGTTTAATGATGTGCCAGCTGCACATTGGGCATATGGCCCGATTACGGAGCTTGCTACCAAGGACATCGTTAAAGGTGTATCGGCAACAGCATTCGAGCCGGGTCGAGCGATTAGCCGGGCTGAATTTACATCAATGCTAGTGAGCGCGTTAAATATGAGCGAAAGTGCGTTGTCAAATCGTTTCGAGGATGTTCTGTCATCTGCTTGGTATGCGTCTGCTGTTAACGCTGCGTTTAATGCAGGCATTATTAAAGGCCGCAGCGCGACATCCTTTGACCCAGATGCGCTGATCTCGCGGGAAGAGATGGCCGTGATGCTGGTGAAGGCATACGAGCTTCAATTAGGCAAGAACACATCTGTAGAAGCCGTGCTGCCATTCTCGGATTTGAATCAAATAAGCGGCTGGGCGTTAGAGGCGGTGAAGTCGGCTTATGGGCTGGAATTGCTCAAAGGCAGAACGGATTCGGGCTTCGATCCTCAGGCTTCATTAACTCGCGCGGAGTCGGCTGCGGTTGTATATCGATTGCTTAGCAAATAACGATAGGCAATGGTGAATTAGTATATTTGATGCCTATATACGTTAGCACAGGTGTGCGGGAAATTCGTCTCATATGGTAACATGAGGTGAATTTCTATGTATAAGAAGAAATACACAAGTCGGAATATTCGCGGCAAGCTCAAAGTAAGCAAGCTGTTAACGGCGAATCCGAAGCTGAAGTCGATGATCCCTCGTACGGAATCGTTTCATCTAAATAATCTGAGATCGTTGGTGGAGCATTTCGGGAAAGTGTACATTAAGCCGAATACAGGATCGCAAGGAATAGGCATCTTTAAGTTGACGAAGAAGGGCCATGGGCTGACGTTGAAGGAAATCGCCAATCGCAAGCAACTCGTCCATCATTACCGTACAGTCAAGGAAGCCTACCAGCGGATCAAATCGAAGTCGCCCAGCAAACTGATTATTCAAAAAGCGATTAATCTTGATAAGGTTAACGGCAGGTCATATGATATTCGCGCGATGGTGCAGCGCAAGCCTGGCGGTTCATGGACGTTCAACGGTTTTCTCGTAAAGGTAGGCGCGAAAGGCAAGATTGTAACGAATTATTATCAGGGCGGCGTTATTTATTCACTGCAGAAGCTGGGGCGTAAACAAGGCCTGTCGGCCTCTCGAACAGCCAAGCGGAAGCGGGAGCTAACCTCCAAGGCGCTTAAGATCGCGAACAGCTTAAGCAAATATCGCACTGGCATGCATGAGATGGGCATTGATTTTGCATACGATAAGAAGCAGCGTCTATGGGTACTTGAGGTTAACACCAACCATCCGCAATTTCACCCGCTGAAGAAAATAGATTCGAAGGCGTATGCGAGAATGAAGCGGTTTGCAAGAAGCTATGGGCGCAAGGATGATTGAAAAAAAGGAATGTTCGATGAGCATAAGCTCATGCCGAACATTCCTTTTTGGCTTTTGTACGCATAATGAAAGCGTCAATATAATAGGATTAAGGATCTAACAATCGGAAAAGCGGTCTTCAGTACATTCAATCTCTTTGGGGACTTCAATCCACTGACTAGCCCAGCTTGCTATATCGACGAATAGAGGGGTGAGCGCTCGTCCCTTCTCGGTTAGCGAATATTCGATGCGAACCGGTATTTCCGGATAGACGTCGCGCTTTACAAGACCTTCCTGCTCAAGCTCCTTCAGTCGGTCCGAAAGCACCTTGCCGCTTAAGTTCGGTAAGGAATGATCGATATGAGTAAAACGCTGGGGGCCGGGCAGCATCTGATAAATAATGAATGCGACCCAACGCTTGCTTAGCAATTCAATCGCCTTCTCAAACTGAGAGCACATCGGTCCATGCTCCATACGAATCACCTCTTCTCTTCTACATTATAGTCTTTCCAGGCAGGAGAAACAATGTGAGTGAAGGTAGTAAGGGCACTTGACGAAACCTTATGAATAATATAAACTACATTACATAAAGTAAGTAAGTTAATTCAAGTAATGAGGGGTGCGCTATTATGAATATTGCATTATGGGTTGCTCAGATTTTGCTTGGTCTGATGTTTCTGATGGCTGGTGTCATGAAGACATTTAATCCTAGCAAGGTGAGGGAAACGATGTCTTGGGCGAAAAATGGCTCGACGGGATATATTCTATTCGTCGGCATATCCGAACTTCTCGGCGGTCTCGGCTTGCTGCTTCCCGGCGCGCTGGACATTGCTCCAATACTTACAGGCATTGCGGCAATCGGCCTAGCGGTCATTATGGTTCTTGCTATCGCTTTCCACGTGAAGCATAAGGAAAATCAAGCGATTGGCATGAACGTCGTACTGTTGCTTCTGGCTGTATTCATCGCCGTTGGCCGACTTGGAATCGAGCCGTTCTAATTATGAATGAAAAAAACCGTCTAGCAGGATTATACTCCTGCTAGACGGTTTTTTCGGTTTATTGCTCCAATGTCTTCTGCTTGCGCGGTGAGAAGGTGTAGCTGATGCTGATGACAAAATCGATGGCGAGTATGATTGACCATATTCGTATCGTGCCAAGCAAGGACTCCGTTCGTGAGGCGTCGCCCACGAATAAGATCATGCCGTACAAGATGGCACAGCCTATAGCCCATGCCAATAAATGATGAAACCAAGCTACCCTTTCGTACTTCGCGTGCTCCTTGCCAAATTTCGGTTTACCTTCAGGAGGTGGACCGCCCGCGAAACGAAACGCGAATCGGCTGTCTGCCCAGCGGATCATCCGATGTCCGAAGGCGACCGATACGCCGATGTAGATTGCCGCCACGCCATGCATCGTTGTAGCTGTTGCGCCATCTTTAAGATCGGATACAGCTGCGATAATAAGCGCAAGATCGATTAAGGGAGTACAAACAAGCAGTATGGCTCCGAGCTTAGGCAGCTTGAAGATGTATCTGAACAGCAGTCCTGCAAGCACGAACACCCAAAAACCGATCTCGCAGCCAATAATAAATGCGGTTATCATGTAATAGTGGACTCCTTTTGATAAAATAGGATTGAGCAATAATTAATGATACGGGAATGGAAGGGATTGGGTTTCGGGTGAAGCATATCCTCGTTGTAGGAAGCATGAATATGGATGTCGTCAACCAAGTTGAGCATTTTCCCCAGCCAGGAGAGACGATCGCAAGCATAGGCAATGATTTTATACCGGGTGGCAAAGGCGCGAATCAAGCTGTTGCTGTTGCGCGTGCGGGAGGGAATTGCACAATGGTCGGCGCCGTCGGTGAGGATCCGTATGCGGATTCGCTTATTGACTCGCTGCAAAGCAAAGGTGTCGATACAAGGTTGGTTCAGCGCAAGGCTGGCGTCTCGGGCATGGCTTTCATTACAGTCAATCATGAAGGCGAGAATCATATCGTGCTGTCCAAAGGCGCGAACGGTAAGTTAACCGTAGCCGACGTTGCGGCCGCGATCGAGGATTGGTCGGGAATCGATATCGTTTTGCTGCAAAATGAAATTCCATGGGAGACGACTGAGTCGGTCATCCGAAGCGCAAGCGCTGGCGGTACACGCGTCTTCTTCAATCCGGCGCCCGCGATGCGCATATCGGATGAGCTGCTTGCGAACTTGGACACGCTTATCGTTAACGAAACGGAAGCCCAGGTTATCTCTGGCATTGCTGTTGCAGATACAACTTCAGCGCAGGAAGCAGCGGAATGGTTCATTGGCAAAGGAGTCGCTAATATAATCGTTACGCTCGGCGAGAAGGGCAGCCTTTACTGCAATGGCCGCTCGCCGGCTATTGCCGTACCGGCCTACCGGGTAAAGGCTGTTGATACAACTGCTGCAGGTGATACATTCATCGGGGCGTACGCCGCGGCTAGCGCAGAGGGCAAGGAAACACGGCAAGCTTTGTTGTTCGCGACGGCGGCATCGGCGCTTGCGGTGACGAAGGAAGGCGCTCAATCCTCCATTCCTTCTAGAGAAGAAATAGAACAGTTTCTTATCTAATAAGGTGAATGAGAAAAGGCGAACCGGAGAAGTCTTATGGACTGTATCCGATTCGCCTTTTTCTTCTATTAATAGGGCTGTTGCACAAGCGCGGCCGCGCCGATAAGACCTGCATCCTGCTCCAGCTGAGCGGCTACGATTGCCGTCTCTCTTCCGGAAGGGTTGAGCGCATGCTTCGCTACATACGACCGAACGGCATCGAATAATGGAGCGCCAACCTGGGATACGCCGCCGCCGATAACGATTTTGTTCGGATCAAGTACGTTGATTAGCGATACGCAGCCCATTCCGATGTAATTGAACACGCGATTCACAAGCTCAGACATCTGTGCGTCGCCTTCTGCAGCAAGCTCGAATGCTTCCTTCGAGGAGACGGGGCGTCCGAGCAGTTCAGTCGCTTGGCGTGTAATGGCTGTGCCGGAGGCGATCCATTCCCAGCAGCCGGGCAGGCCGCACGTGCATGTGCCAGCCGCAGGGTCGACGATCATATGGCCGACATCGCCCGCATTGCCAGTCGATCCGGTAAGCAACTTGCCATGCAAGTAGATGCCGGCGCCAATGCCTGTGCTGATCGTAATAAAGATGAAGTGATCGGAATCCTGAGCAGCGCCTAGCCATTTCTCTGCTAGCGCCGCTGCGGTAGCGTCATTCTCCATCTTTATAGGCAACGGGAGATGCGACTTCAGCTGGTCAACGACAGGAAACCCCCACCAGCTCTTCAAGTTAGGAGGGCAAGTGAGCGTACCGTTCTTCGTATCGAGCGGGCCTGGCGCTCCAACTCCGATGCCGATTACGCTGTCTAGTGCTATGTTGTGCTGCTCGCTAAGCAGCTTTACTTCATCTGCTATTCGTGCGATCATGATGCTGGGCTCTACAGTCAAGTCGGTCTTGAGAGAGCTCTTGGCAAGCACCTGTCCTTGCTCATCAACGAAGCCGAGTGCGATCTTCGTTCCCCCAATATCTATTCCGATTGCGATGCTCATTCTATTACCTCCGTATATGCTGTATGCGAATTCATTGAAAGTCTATCATAATCCAGCAGGATTAGGAAGATTACGAAGCTGAATTGAATGCGGAACGGTGAAATTGAACGCAAATGTATTACCGATAACTTCATCTGTACATTTGGCTAAGGGTGCAGTAATATCAAATCAAATGATGTGCTAGAGAAGAGAGAGGATCCCTTGCGGCGCTTGGGATCCTCTCTCTGTGCTCGCGACTCTGTCAAACGAATAACTAGAGAAGAAGGAATTATCCACATGGAACCCTCAGGTAACAGCAACCGCCGTATCGTCCGCTTAGGCTTGCCGATGAGTGCTAGAGTATGGCGCAATGCCCGGATTGATTTTGGGGCGACGAGTTTGTTCAGTTTATTCAATGTTGTTATTAATCAATTTTATGTCGCCTTTGCGATTCAGCAGGGGGCAAGTCATTTGCAAGTCGGTTTGCTGAGCGCAGCGCCTGCGATTGGGCTGCTGTTCTCGCCATTGTGGGCAACATGGATTGAGAAGGCGAACAATCCGAAACCGTTCGTTATTATACCGAATGCCATTGGTAGATTGTTGTTATTGCTTCCGGCCTTGTTCGCCAACCCTTCGGTGTATGTGATCGTCGCCATAGTGTTCCAATTATTGATGGGCATCCAAGCCCCGGCTTATGCTTCGCTCCTTTCTCGAATGTACCCGTCCGATCTGCGCGGCAGGTTGATGGGGTATGTCCGAGTAGTTATGGGCATCATTATGATTCCGCTCGCTTACCTCGTTGGAAGCTGGTCGGATGCATTCGGTCCTTCGGGTCCGCTTATCGCGGCATCGATTGCCGGGTTTATCTCGATCGGAGTGTTCAATACTCTAAAGCTTCAGAAGAATGTAGCGGGAGAGAGCAACAAGCCGAAGCAGCACAATGAATTCGGAAAGAAACAAAGCAGGTTTCCTCTTCGGGAACAATGGGAGCTCGTGAAGGAAAATCGCAAGCTAGCCGTCTTCCTTGGTGCGACAACGTTGTCTGGCTTCGGCAATATGCTCGCCGGGCCGCTATACCAAATCATTCAAGTCGATGTGCTGGAGATGTCTAATATTCAGATCGGTTATGCTCGAGTCGCATACTTCACGGCGCTGCTCCTGACTTTCTGGATTGCAGGGTGGATGATCGACCGCTTCGATATCAAATATACACTGATGGTCGGTATCGGAGCGTATGCTATCGTGCCGATGCTGTATGGTGTCTGGGAAGCTTACCCCGCTGTCCTTATCGGCAATTTCATTCAAGGTATTGGTGAGGCCATATGGGATATTGGCATTCTTTCCTTCGTGCTTAAGCTCGCGCCTGGCAAAGAAGCGAAAGTATTCGGCATTCATCTAATGTTGTTCGGATTCAGAGGGACGCTTGGTCCGCTCTTGAGTACAACACTTTCGAGCAGCTTATCCATGTCGTCTTTGCTAATCGCCGCATCATGCTGCGGATGGGTAGGTACGATGCTGTTCTTATGGGGCAACCGCGAGCGAAGCGGAAGTCTGCCGCTGCGTTAAGAAGATAAGCAAAGTAGTTACTGCTTGTTCATCTTTGGTTCATAATGCTATGCTACAATGCCGGCACAGGAACAGGCAGAAGGAGTGGAATAGTAGGATGAACAAGAGTTGGAAATGGGCAGTGGGGGCACTTGCTTTAGCGGTCGTTCTTACAGGCTGCGGAACGAAGGAAGATGCTGCTGCGGAGCAGCCGGATCAGGTTCAGACACAAGGCGGAGCGCAGCAAGGCGGCGCTGGCGGCGGAGGTCAGATGGGAATGGGCATGCAAGCCGATCTTATGGGCAAAGTGAAATCCATTGAAGGTCAGACGATAACCGTGTACAAATCGAATATGACTTTCGGTGGTGGCCGCGGTCAAGGAGACGGCACTGGTCAGCCTCCTGAAGGCGAGGATATGCCTGAGCCGCCTGCAGACGGCGAAGCTCCGCAGGATGGAGGCGGTCGGATGAATATGGACAATATGTTCAGCGAAGAGACTATGGCGGTTCAAGTAACGGATGCCACGAAGATCGTATCGGTAACATTCGAGAACAACGAGATGGTCGAGAAGGCGGTAGCGCTTGCTGATCTGAAAGCAGACGACATCTTGTCCATTAATCTGAAGGACGACACGTTGGAAGCGGAATCGATCACGCTTAGAACCGGCGGCTTCGGAGGCGGCGGAGGAAGACAGCGTCCAAACGATCAACAACAGCAAACCGAATCCGCAAAGTAATTTTTACGGCTAATAGCCTACGTAGACATTAATATCTTGCGCGTAATTGCCGAAATGTTTGCCGAACATGCTGAGTCCGCCATTGTGGCCGGCTGTTTCCGGTGCGCTGATACGGAATCGGAAGTCTTCGCCGAATTCCATTGGGATATCGTTAATCGTTATAGAAGACATACATATGCCGTCGATGAAGCTGCCTTTCTCATCGACGGTTATTTGTTTGAGCAGGCCATGCTGCGTCCCCAAATCCCACCACTCCGGTGTATGAACACCTCTTACTGCTCCGAAGTCGCCTGGGCAGGTCCATACGCCAAGACATATATCGTTCAAGTAAAAATACAGGTCTGAAGGCCAGTGTTCATTATAACTCGGAGCCTCCGAACAGATTTCCATGGAGATGGACATGTTTTTAGCAGTCTGCTTGCCGACCAAATAATTAGGTATTCGATATTCAATGAAACCGCTGGCGAACCACAGATGACTTGCCTGCACATGCTCAGGGTCGGAGAAGTAGCGAGGATCGTCGATGAGTCCGATTATTTTGGAGTCTGAAGCTAAACCGCAGGTTGGCTTAACCTCATATTGCGAATATTGTCCGATCGGTATGTTGACGACATATCTATTCTGATTGGAAGTCTCTTTGCGAGCTTTGAATTGAAGCGTTGCCGACTCCAGCGCGAGGAAGCATACCTTCTGCCGGCCTCGCGTACTTGGTATGCTCTCCGTTCTCACGATCGAGACTTCCTCCAGCTTCTGAATATGCTTCGTTACGATCGCCGATGAAATTCGAAGCGCTTCTGCTATATCTTTAATGTTCATCGGCCGCTCGTTAAGCAATTCAATTATTTTCACCCTCGTCTCGGAGGCGAAGCATTCAAGAAAAGCCAGATTGCGGCTGTTTACCTCGATTATCATCGTTAAATCCTCTATTCCGATTATTTTCCATAATCATATAACTTCAAAGTTAATTAATCAACTTCAAGGTTGATTGAACGTCAAGAAAGACAGGCACCGGGCTTGGCGCCCGAATGTCTGCCTTCAAGATTACAGCTTAAGTTTGCTTCATTAATATAAGGAAATGGTTAGCGTATCCCGTTCAGACAACGAATGAAGAGTGGCCTCGMTGCCGACGATTTCAACGCTGATTAAGGATTTGATACATGTCTTAAGGGCGTTCTTGCCGGTAGTCAGCTTGCGGTTCAATACCGCGGACAGTTTCTCAATTGCTTGTTTATTTGTATCGGTTAAATATACGGGAATCGTTTTGTTTTGGAATAAAAGCATCGTTTTCATTGCGTGGACCTCCATCCTGATCTGCAATTTTTCATAAGTGTAACGCATAATTATTAAATAATTCTTAAAAAAGAATGAGCATAAGGTTACAATATTGTAACTTCTACGGTTTTGAACCGTTTAGAACGGCTTAAGCCGCTATGAATCGTTAGGAATCGCTTCCTATGCGCTCTTTGCGGAATTGCGAAGGTGTACACTTCATCGTTTTGCGAAATACTTTAACGAAGTAGCTAATATGCTCGAAGCCGACATCGAACGCAATCGCCGCTATTTTGCGTTCCGGCTCCAGCAGCAGCTCCGTTGCTTGCCGTATGCGATAGGCATTCAAATATTCAATCGGTGTCTGTCTCGTCATCGTCTTGAAGAAGCGGCAAAATTGGCCTTCGCTCATTGGGATCTGGTCGGCGAGCTCGGCAATTCGAATCGGACGGTGAAAATTGTGCTGCATATAAAGGATGACAGTCTTCAAACGGTCAATCTTCGTAGAATCGGCATTGCTCGTTTCGGTGCGATTAACGAAGCGCTTCCCGGAGCATATTTCATGAAGCATGAGATAAAGCCGTCCTTTGATCGCGATTTCGAACCCGTTCTGCCCATTATCGTACGCCTCCATCATGCCACGCAGATGAGAGAGCAACGAGCGCTCCCATTCGGTCGCCGATGTAATATGTCTAGGGAAAGTACGTTTCTTCTCCAGCAGAGGTGTCACATATTTCTCTTGAACAGCGTCGAAGCTGCCGCTCGCAAGCATATGGGTGTCGAATACGATCGCACAATATTTGCAGGTTGAGTCATTCAGTGAATGGCCGGCATGAATGTCTCCGCCATCGATGAACACCGCTTCGCCCGCGCGGACAGGAAAATAGTCGGTATCAACCTGGAACAGCACCTCGCCCTCCAGCACAAAGAAAAATTCAGCCTCCGCATGCCAATGGCAGTCAAGAATTGGAGCACCTGGTTCATCCCTCTCGATCCAATAGGCGGCCAAAGGGAACATATTGTTGCCGTGAAGCCGGTCCTCTTTCAAGGAATGACGTGTTGTTTGATCCATTCCAGTCTCCTTTGTGCCTCTGGCTGCATGAATGGCGTGTATTTCATCAAAATAGTGCTATAGATGAGCATTATTCTGTTAGTTCGTTCTTAATATTATCAGTATAATGCAACTATACAAGAATGCAACACTATACCAATAGATGAATGAAGAAAGGTTGGTTCGATCATGAAATTTACTGACGGCAACTGGCTGATTCGAGAAGGCTATGATGTGCTTGGCGCAGTCCAAGTGCATGACTTTGAACAACAGGACGGCAAGCTGATCGCATACGCATCGCCGCGTCCGATCTTAACACGCTCCAATATGCTTGATACGATGCTGCTAACGGTTCAGTTTCATTCTCCGCTTCCCGGCGTCATCGGCGTAAAGCTCATTCACCACGCGGGTGTCGTAGATCGCGGACCTGCTTTCGAGCTATCGAAGTCGGACGGCAGCCATGCGGTTATTGAGGAAAACGAGAACGAGGCCGTATTGACGAGCGGAAGCCTGAGCGTTCGCATACGCAAAGGTCCGGAATGGGCAGTCGATTTCTACCGCGGCTCGGAACGTATTACGGGCAGCGCGCAAAAATCAATGGCTTACATTACGGAGAAAAACAATGGCGCGTTCATGCGCGAAGAGCTTGATCTTGGAGTAGGCGAATGGGTATACGGCCTAGGAGAACGCTTCACGCCGTTTGTTAGAAACGGCCAAGTCGTCGATCTATGGAACAAGGATGGCGGTACAAGCTCCGAGCAATCGTACAAAAACATTCCTTTCTATATAACGAACAAAGGTTATGGCGTATTCGTCAACCATCCGGAGCTTGTATCGTTCGAGGTTGCTTCGGAGAAAGTAAAGAAGGTTCAATTCAGCGTGGCGGGCGAGTCGCTTGAGTATTTCGTCATCGACGGTCCTAGCATGAAGGAAGTTCTCGGAAAGTACACCGATCTGACGGGCAAGCCTGCGCTGCCGCCGGCATGGACGTTCGGACTATGGCTGACGACGTCGTTCACGACGAACTACGACGAAGCAACGGTTAACTCATTCGTTGACGGCATGGCTGAGCGCGATCTTCCGCTTCACGTATTCCACTTCGACTGCTTCTGGATGCGCGAGTTCCATTGGACGGATTTCAAATGGGATGAGCGTCAATTCCCGGACCCGGTCGGCATGCTTGCGCGCCTGAAAGAAAAAGGTCTTAAAATTTGCGTTTGGATCAATCCTTACATTGCGCAGCGCTCCCGTCTGTTCGAAGAAGGCAAGCAAAACGGCTATCTAGTTAAAAAGCCAAACGGCGACGTATGGCAATGGGATCTATGGCAGCCAGGCATGGCGCTTGTCGACTTCACGAATCCGGCTGCTTGCGAATGGTATGCAGGTTACCTTCGTGATTTGGTCGATATGGGCGTCGACAGCTTCAAGACGGACTTCGGCGAGCGTATCCCGACTGATGTCGTGTACCATGACGGTTCTGATCCAATCAAAATGCACAACTTCTACACGTACCAGTACAATAAAGTCGTGTTCGACGTTCTAGAAGAGAAGCTTGGCAAAAACGAAGCAGCGTTGTTCGCGCGTTCCRCAACGGCTGGCGGACAGAAGTTCCCGGTTCACTGGGGCGGCGACTGCTACGCGGATTACGAGTCGATGGCGGAAAGTCTCCGCGGCGGATTGTCGTTAGGCTTGTCCGGCTTCGGCTTCTGGAGTCATGACATCGGCGGCTTCGAGAGCACGGCTCCGGCACATGTATTCAAGCGCTGGTTGGCATTCGGCTTGCTGTCGAGCCATAGCCGTCTGCACGGAAGCAAATCGTACCGTGTGCCTTGGGCATATGACACGGAAGCGGTTGACGTTACTCGCCACTTCACGAAGCTGAAGAGCCGTATCATGCCGTATTTGTTCAATACGGCGGTACAAGCGACTGAGCAAGGCGTTCCTTCGATGCGCGCAATGGTGCTCGAATTCCCAGAAGACCCAACAAGCGAACAGCTTGATCGCCAGTACATGCTGGGTGATTCGCTGCTCGTTGCACCGATATTCAATGAAGCGGGCAAAGTGACCTATTACTTGCCAGAGGGCAAATGGACGCATTTCCTGACCGGCGACATTGCCTGCGGCGGCAAATGGTTCAAAGAAACGTACGACTTCTTCAGCCTGCCGCTGTTTGTACGTCCGAACTCGTTCCTTGCGCTTGGCGCGAACGATCTTCGTCCGGACTACGATTATGCTGACGGCGTTGAGCTTCAATTGCATAACCTGGAGGATGGCCGTACAGCGGAGACGATTGTGCGCGATCTGAAAGGCGTATCTGAGCTTACGATCTCTGCCGTAAGAAGCGGCAACTCCATTTCCTTCAAGGTGAAGTCGAGCGGCAAGCCGTTCTCGGTATYGCTCAAAGGCATTGGCGCAATTGCCTCCGTTGAAGGCGCATCGGCTGAAGTCGACGGCACAGTCGCACGCTTCGCTGCTGGAGCGGGAGAAGCATCGTTCGTCATCACGATCCAATAATCGTATAATCGCCGTCTAACCGCGGTATGCCCCCTAACGATGGCCGTTGCAGCGGCTGCTGTTAGGGGGCCTTTCATTTTGGAACATGCATTTACCAAAATCGCATATAAAAATGCTAATAAGTTAGCTGTTTTTATAATGGGGTACTATATATAATGGAAAACGTACAGCAATGAGCTTATCCATGAACACAATATGATTATATAAAGGAGTGCTACTCGCATGACACGACTCAGTATCGGTTTGCAGCTGTATACGCTGCGCGATGTATTGGCTGAAGATTTTGAAGGCACACTTCGCAAGGTAGCCGCACTTGGTTACGAGGGTGTGGAATTCGCAGGTTACGGCGGCATGGAAGCAGAAGCGCTGCGCGACTTGTTGCAAGAGCTTAACCTGAAAGCAATCGGCTCGCATATCGGCCTGCACCTGCTTGAAGGAAATCTTGATGGTGAAATTGCTTATTTGAAAACGATTGGCGCGAAGTATGCAATCTGCCCTTGGTTGCCAGTTGACGCACGCGATACGGAAGCATGGCGTACTCATCTTGTGAATTTTGAGCAATACGGTAAACGTTTCCAAGCTGAAGGCATTGATTTCGCTTACCATAACCATGATTTCGAATTCGAAGTGGAGATTGACGGCCAAATCGTATTCGACGCTTTGTACGAGCGTATCGATCCGAAATATTTGAAAGTAGAGATGGATATCGGCTGGGTACAATATTCCGGCGTAGATCCGCTTGCTTATATCGCTAAATACGCAGGACGTCTGCCGCTTCTTCACCTGAAGGATTACCGCGGCGGCGAGAAAGGCCAGCAAATCGATACGGTTGAGCTTGGCCGCGGAGACTTGCCGCTTCTTCCGATTATTGATGCAGCTGAGAAAGCTAACGTGGAATGGTTGATCGTAGAGCAAGATACTTGCGCGAATCCGCCGCTTGAATCCGTTGGCGAAAGCATGGAATGGTTGAAAAGCAATTATTTGAAATAAGCGATATTTCGCTAACTTAACTTATAAGATAGGCAGGGGAAACTAAATGTCCAAAGTTCGTGTAGCAGTCATTGGTTGTGGTTCCATCTCGAAATACCGTCATATCCCGGAATATGCGTCTCATGCGAACGTTGAGCTTGTTGCTTTCGTTGATCCAATCATCGAACGCGCTCAGCACTATGCAGATCAATTCGGCGCCAAAGCTTTTGCTGATTATGAGCAAATGCTTGCTGAAGTGAAGCCTGACGCAGTAAGCGTAAATACGCCGAACGCGCTTCACGCACCTATGTCCATTACTGCAGCTAACGCTGGCGTTCACGTTCTTGTTGAGAAGCCAATGGCTGTAACAGACGAAGAGGCTGCTGCAATGATCGAAGCGGCTAAGAAAAACAACGTACATCTGATGGTTGGCCAAAACCAACGTTTCATGCCTCCGCACGTGAAGGCGAAGCAAATTCTTGAATCCGGCATACTCGGCAAAGTGCTTACGTTCCGTACGTCCTTCGGACACCCGGGTCCAGACAACTGGTCGATCGACGGCGCTAGCAGCTGGTTCTTCCGCAAGCCTGAAGCAATCATGGGCGCAATGGGCGACCTTGGCGTACACAAGTCCGACCTTATCCGTTGGATGCTGAACGACGAAGTTTCTGAGATCGCAGCTTTCGTTGGCACACAGCACAAAGATACGGATGTAGACGACAACGCGGCTTGCTTGATTCGTATGAAGAGCGGCACGATGGGTACGCTTGTTGCAAGCTGGACGTACTACAAAGGCGAAGACAACAGCACGATTCTATGGTGCGAGAACGGCGTTATGAAGATCGGAACGCATCCAGACGATCAAGTTATCGTTGAGCTGCGCAACGGTACGGTTGAGAAACACAAAGTAGGCGCTATCTCGACCAACGATAAGCAAGAATCGAGCGGTGTAATCGATGCATTCATCGAGAGCATTGTGAACAACACGACTCCAGCGGTAACTGGCGAAGACGGACGCGCGTCGCTTAAAGTGATCTTGTGCGCATTCGAATCGCAAGCTACAGGCAAGTTCGTTAGCGTTAACTAATCACCGTTGAACAGGAATACCACCGTCAAGCGGCTTCGGCCCTTGATGGTGGTATTTTTTGTAATCACTATATTGCATTGTAGAATACTACATGGTATTGTATAGTTACTGAAGATTGATCGAAAAAGACGCGTGCTTGCGATAAGCTATTCTACATTAATGAATACCTAACAATATTAAGTACGTGCATTACGCAATTGGAGGATACGGAATGAACATTCAGTTTAAAAAAGGCGTTCTCGAAATATGTGTTCTCGTCCTAACGACAAGAGGTGATCGCTACGGCTATGAGCTTGCCGTCATGATATCTGAGAAGTTCGAGCTTGCAGTGGGCAGTGTCTATCCCCTGCTTAACCGGCTTACGCAAGAGGGGTTCTTCTCCACATATTTGAAGGAATCGACCGAAGGACCGCCGCGCAAATATTATCATTTGACGCCCGAAGGCTGGAGTCACATGCGAATGCTGATCTCAGAATGGAATTCGTTTACGAAAGCAGTCAATGAAATAGTAGAGGATGGATTGAGGCCATGATGACAAAACAGTCTTATATGAACGAGCTGAACAGGCTGCTCAGGAATGTGTCCGAAGAGCAGCGTAAGGAATGGCTCTACGATTATTATTTGCACTTCGAGCAGGCTGCGCAGAACGGCCAGAGCGAGGAGGAAGCCGCTCTTGAGCTGGGCGACCCAAGACATATCGCCGGAGAGCTGCTGCTCGGTTATCGCGTAGAGCAAGCCGAGACGAGCAAAACCTATAGAGGACTGTCGCGCGCCGTGTTCGCAACCGTTAGTCTCGGACTATTCAATTTGATCTTTATCATCGGACCTTATGTGGCATTAGCAGCCGTATTGCTCTCCATGTGGGCTGTGGCGCTGTCAATCGCCTTTGTGGGCTTTGCAACCATCGCGGACAGCTTCTGGGTAGAGACCTTCACGAAGCCGCAAGCTCTGTCGCTGGCGCTAATATGCTTCTCGGTATCCATTTTGCTTGGGATCGGGCTAAAGAAACTAACGAGCCTTTTCTACATTATGACTTTGAAATATTTGAAGTTCAACACGCGTGTCGTTAGGGGGAATTCGAAATGAAGAAGCTAGCGACGTTTGCCGTCATTATGCTGATTGCTGGAATTATCGGCGTCTTTATGACCTTTAATATGCAGGATTTGAAGACTTTCGGAACGGAAGCCGTTCTAGTGGAGAAAACGATTGATGCGAAAGATATCCATAACATTAAAGTGGATTCAGACAGTGTGAATATCGAGATAAAGCGGAGCGCGACAAGCGATATCAAAGTAAGTATCGATGGCCGCGCAAGCAAAAAATATGTGGATCGGTTCGAACTAACAGCGGAAGCTGAAGGCGATACAGCCAAGATCCATGCAGACTATAAGGATATCTTTTTTGTAGGCTTCAATTATGTTGATGTTGACCTCGTTATCGAGCTGCCTGATCGGCTATGGGATAGCATTGAATTAGATTCAAAGCATAGCAATATCGATATCGAGCATTTAACGGCCAAGGAAGCTGTTATTACGTTGGGAAGCGGAAATATCGATACTGAGGAGCTGCAAGCCGGCATTGTGAAGCTGACGGCAAGTCATGGCAATATGGATCTGGAGAACGTAACCGGCGACAATGTGGAGCTGCAGAGCAGCAGCGGCAATATTAAGCTCGAAACATACAGTGTCGGACAATTAAAGGTACATTCCGATCATGGCAATATTACGATCGAAGATGGAGTAGGCGCTGTCCAAGGAAGCACGAAGAGCAGCAATATTCGCTTTAATGCGGATGAATTGAAAGATAACGTCTCTTTAACAACAAACCATGGCAATATCCGTTTAGAAGTCGAGAAACAGCCGGAATCGGCGGAAATTGTTTTGAAGCATGCGCATGGCAATCGGGACATCGATTGGAAAGGCATTGAAGCCTCAATGCATACCGAGCATGCGTATAGCGGCAAGCTTGGAAGCGGCGCAATCAAGATCGAAGCGGAGTCGGAAACGGGCAATATCAAGCTTGGAATCGATTAAGTAGAGACAGTAGAAGGCATACATGCGGTTAGGTCCGTATGTATGCTTTTTTGTTGTTCCTTAAGGCTTTTTTCGCATGAAAAAAGGCTAGAATCGCAAATTAGCAGATTCTCATAAAGCAGTGACAGTGCGGATTTGACCGTTATTTTGTCCGAATTGGCAGTTTTTGTGTCATGAATCGCCAAAAACCCCATGTTAAGATAAGTGGCGTCGGGGATGACCGAACGCATACAAAACAAGCACTGTCTCATTGGAATGACAGTCGCAAGACGTTTTGTATAAATAATAATATCTTTTTAGGAGGAAAATTTCATGAAGATGCAACCAATACGTGTAGGTGTCGCCAGCATTATCGCAGCAACGATGATCGGTGCGGGTGTTTCGGCTCAAACGGCAGGTGCCGCACCTGTAGTGAAGACGAACTCCAACGTTCATACTTTCGCATTTAATCAAGACGCGATTAACCAAATCGCGAACAAATACGGAATTGACCTTAGCAACATCGATTTGGGTAAGATCCTGTTTAACGGATGCACCATTACATTGCCTTCGACAGGCGGCAATACAGGAACGGGTAATGTGACTAACCCAACTCCAGCTCCAACAACGAAGCCGGTGGTAACGCCAGCTCCGACAACGAAGCCAACAACAAAGCCGGTTGCGACGCCAGCTCCTACTGCAAAGCCAACAACAAAGCCGACAACGACACCAGCACCTTCGACAGCGCCTAGCACTGGTCTTAGCGCTTTCCAATCCCAAGTCGTTGATCTAGTGAACCAAGAGCGCGCTAAAGCAGGCCTTTCCGCTCTTAAGGTTGATACGTTGCTGACGAAGGTAGCTACGGAGAAAGCTCGCGATATGGACGTGAACAACTACTTTAGCCATACTTCACCGACTTACGGTTCGCCATTCGATATGATGCGCCAATTCGGAGTCACTTATTCCTATGCAGGCGAGAATATCGCTTCGGGTCAACGTACTCCGCAAGAGGTTATGACAGCATGGATGAATAGCTCAGGCCACCGTGCCAACATCTTGAACGGAAGCTTTACCAAAATCGGCGTTGGTTATGTGAACGGCGAATGGGTTCAAATGTTCATCGGCTAAGCATTAAGCAGTTGGAATGCCCGAGATTGACGACAGGGGCGCATTCGCCCCTGTCGTTTCTTTTTTTCAAGGAAATGAAAGCACATACTGATGAGAACGACAACAATACTTAGCGCATCGATTTGCGTAAGGAGGATATCGACTTGAACAAAACTATGATCGCCGCAGCAGTCGTTGGATTATCGGTACTATTTGCATCGAGCTCTGTTAACGCTGCCTCTAGGACTCATATCGCAGGTGAGAGCACGACCTTCTGGAAGCTATCTCAGAAATACGACGTTTCCATTGATTCGATCATGAAAGCTAATCCCAACGTGAAACCGGACAATATATATAAAGGCCTTAGGTTGACTATTCCGGCCACGGGCAACACTGCAGCGAACAAGGTTACAGCTATGGCTGCGAATGAGGCATCCGATACAACAGCTTCTAAGGTAACGGCGCTAAGCGGCAAATCGTATGCTTATTCCCAGTCGCTTCTAGTGAAAGCGACAGCCTATACGGCGGCTGCTTCCGAGAACGGCGGCTGGGCTGGGCTCGATTACTTCGGCAATAGCCTGAAGGTAGGTACGATTGCTGTAGACCCGAAGATGATTCCGCTTGGAACGAAACTTTATGTGACCGGCTATGACTACAATGGATTGCCGCAAGGCGGTATGATCGCAACGGCAACCGATATCGGCGGCTCGATCAAAGGCAATCGAATCGACATTTTTGTTCCTGACAGTCAGAGCAAAGCGATGAAGTTCGGCATTCAGCAAGTGAAAATTTATATTTTGGAATAATGAAATTAAGGCAGACCCTTCATAAGTCATGGGGTCTGCCTTCTTTCATTGTATAGGCCGATCGGCCGACTTGCCGAGCAGCTCTGGCAAGGTGACCAGCTCGTAGCCCTTGTTCCTTAATAGGAGGATGAGCTGCGGCAATGCCTTAACCGTCCCCGAGAGGTCTTGTCCATCACCGCCGCCTGCATGCTGGAGAATGATCGAGCCTGGCTGGAGCGTCTTCTTGATGTTGCGAAGCACGGCTGAGCTTGGACTGTTCTTCCAATCAACGGAATCGACATCCCAATTCACGATTGTATAACCCGCTAGCTTGCTCCATCTCACCTGCTGCGGCAACAGCTCCCCGTACGGAGGGCGTACATAACGCGGTGAATAACCTATAATGTTCTTGAGGATTGCGTCAGTACTCCATATTTGCTTGCGATAGCTGCTAAGCGATAGTTTAGACATAACAGCGTGATCGTAAGAATGATTGCCAATCGTATGGCCTTCACGTTGAATGCGCTGAACAAGCTGCGGATGCTTCTGCGCACGGTTGCCAACAATAAAAAACGTTGCGCATACGTCATATTGGGCCAAAATATCAAGGATGGCCGGCGTATATCTCGGATCAGGCGCATCATCAAATGTAAGAGCAACCTTCCTCGAATTGCGAGGTCCGTTAAGCACGTAATTGTCGGGAAATTGTTTTTGCAGCTTCACCCATGACATGTCGTCTTTACGCTGTTGTTTCGCGGCCTGTTTCGGTTTAAGGGAAGCATACACAAAGGATGTTCTAGACGATGAAGTGCCAATTCCGGCATGCAGCATTAAGCAAATAAGGAGCAGTACGGCCGATTTCATTGCCATAGAGAGTCGTTGTGTGCGCATTCAGCTTCAATCTCCGATCGATTATTGTGGAACAGGCAATGCGGCTAGTGTTCCCGACCGTCATCTTTTCATGCGCATTGTCAATCCGAGGAAGAGACGATATAATGAAAACGATTATCATGTGCATTCATAGTGCAGCAGCCGTCAATAGACGGCGGAAGCCGTTTGCGATTGTAGGAGGGGATGGATTTGAATATGGATGAGGCGATAGCAGCTTTGTTGGATGATGAGTTTAACTTAGCTGTTCACGACAAAGAGAGCATCCTATTTAGTTGCGCGGCAACTGATTTGTTGAATGAGAATATAATGAAGCAAGTTCTTAATTCATATATGCCATTAGTGAAAGGCACCGATATTTCGGTAGCCGAGGTGTATATGGCAGGCTGGTTCAGAGGTCCGATGCTTGGTATGCTGTATATGCTGTCGGCATGGAACAAAACGCTCGATCTATCGCTTGAAAATATTCAGTTCCAAGTACATGAAGCAACTTATCAAGATCGCAAATATGTTAGCTGCGCATTGAAGCTTAATCATACAGATTGGGTCAACGGACCAGATGATGAGGGAGAGGTCGAGCTTTGGAAGGCGAAGAAGCTGGGCGATTACTTCGCTCATACGGTGAGACCGATCTACGAGTCGATTGAACGGGCTGGAACGCTTAAGAGCGCGATGTTATGGGGGCAATTGCCTACCTCCCTTGCCTATGGCTATGATCGATTGATGGCGTCCGCCCAATGCGATTCTGTTAAGCAAAAGGCGGAGGCCAATTACAAGCTGGTCAAGGAGCTTGATCCGGCGTTGTTCGGAAGAAACAAAAATCCGTTAGCCGTTAAGTTTCACATGACGGAATCGCTTCAGGATCCGAACAAGCAAATGCGTATGAAGTCCTCTTGCTGTTTGTATTACTTGGTCGACAGCGGCTATTATTGCTTTACATGCCCGCGCCTGAAGGAAAGCGAGCGGGAGAGCCGACGAGAAGCGTATCGTATGGAGAATCAAGCGCAATTATAGAATATAGGAGAAAAAGCCCCTCAGAGGCCCGGCACTTCACACCGGTCTCTCTGAGGGGCTTTTCCTAATGAATGACTGTTTATTTCACTTTGAATACTTGGATCGTCCGTTGAAGCTGGGTAGCCATCGTTAACATACGCTCTGTTTCCGTAACGACGGTTTRTACCGAAGTAATTTGCTCGTTCATCGAAGCGGATACTTGCTCGGTGCCGGCAGCCGATTGCTKGGTGATTGCCGAAATATTCTGAATGGCTCCTGCGATTTTGCGAGCGCTCTCAAGCATCGAATCGCTTTCTTGCGCGAATGCGTAGATCTGCTCGGTAATGAATTGAACGCTTTGAACGATTTCGGCAAATACAAGCTCCGATTCGCGAATACGCTCAGTCTGCATATGTACAACCTCTTCATTAACCTTCATATTGCTGATCGTATGTTTAATGCCTTCATCGATGCTCTTCACGAGCGTGAATACTTGCTTGGTAGAAGACGTCGACTCTTCGGCTAACTTGCGCACCTCCTGCGCTACAATAGCGAAACCTCTGCCATGCTCTCCCGCTCTAGCAGCTTCGATGGAAGCGTTAAGCGACAGCAGGTTGGTCTGCTCAGCCAGGTCGGAGATCGTCTTCGTAATAGCCGATATGCCCTGAGCTTTGCGGGCAAGCTCTTCGATTGTCATCGACACTTTAGCTGTAGCCTCTACGTTGCGGCGCATCCCGTCGGACTGTACTTCAAGCGCTTGTCGGCCTTTCTCGACGAGCTGAAGCGTGTGCTCGGACCGATTGTTCATTTCTTTCGTAGCGCTTGCGTACGATGTAACGCGCATTTCAATTTCGTGAATGGAATCGCTCATATCGGCGACATCCTCGGATATTTCATTTGCCCCGGTTGCAAGCTCATTGGCAGAGGCAGCGACCTGCTCCATCGCGATCTTAATGTTGCTGTTCTTATCGAAGATGCTTCTGCTTGTTTCGGATACATGACGGGTAATATTGGATGTCTCGGTCAATATGTCCTTCAGCTTGTCGATCATACTGTTAAAAGCATGTCCCAGCTCGCCCAGTGCAACGGAAGAGGTCATATCAATTTTTTGCGTAAAATCGCCTTTGGAAATTCGGAACGCCGTGTTTGACATCTCATCGAAGGAATGGTTGATCGCCTTCCATTATTTTCATTCATGTCATTTGGACGGCAGTCAATTTCGATTTCATTTGGGTGATGACGGAGGGTGGTCCGCTGTAT